>JAKONR010000190.1 GCA_022701825.1 Hymenobacteraceae bacterium
ACGTGTTGGAGCGCACCTTGTACAATGGCCTGCTGGCGGGCGTGTCGCTCAGCGGCGACCATTTTTTCTACCCCAACCCGCTGGCCTCGATGGGGCAGCACCAGCGCGGCGCGTGGTTTGCCTGCGCCTGCTGCATCTCCAACATGACGCGCTTCATGGCCTCGGTGCCGGGCTACGTGTACGCCCAGAACGGCGATAACCTGTACGTCAACCTATTCATGACCAGCACCAGCGAGGTGCAATTGCCCGCGGGCAAGGTCAGCATCGAGCAGACCACCAACTACCCCTGGGACGGCCAGCTCGACCTCGCCGTGAACCCCGCCAAGCGGCAGGAATTCACGTTGCGCGTGCGCATCCCCGGCTGGGCGCAGCAGCAGCCCACGCCCGGCGGCCTCTATAGCTTCGTGGATGCCACGCCGCAGGCCATCCCGCTCAGCATCAACGGCAAGCCGGTAGAATACACCCTCGACCACGGCTACGCGGTGCTGAGACGCCGCTGGCAAAAAGGCGACCACGTGACGCTGACCCTGCCGATGGCCACCGAGAAAGTGGTGGCAAAAACGGAGGTAAAAGACGACCAGGGCAAATTTGCCTTCCAGCGCGGCCCGCTCGTGTACTGTCTTGAAGGCCCCGACAACGCCAACGGCTTGGTGCAGAACATCACCGTCGACCAGAAAGCCCCGGTGGAAGTAGTATACCAGGACGGCCTGCTCAACGGCCTCGACGTGCTCAAAACCAACGGCGTAGCCACCCGCCGCCAGCTCAACTCCGACCAGCTGCTGACCACGCCGCAGGCCGTGCAGGCCATCCCGTACTACGCCTGGGCCAACCGCGGCCCCAGCGACATGACCGTGTGGGTGCCCTACGAAACGTCGGCCGCCCGGCCCATGCCCGCGCCCACCATCGCCTCGCGCAGCACGGCCAGCTCGTCGTTGAAAAGCACGAAAACCCTCAAGGCGCTCGCCGACCAGTACGACCCCGCCAGCTCGCAGGACGCCAGCTACCCCTACCTGCACTGGTGGCCCAAAAAGGCAACCACCGAGTTTGTGCAGTACGACTTTGCCGAGCCGGCCACGGTGTCGGAATCGAAAGTGTATTGGTTTGACGATGGCCCCTGGGGCGGCTGCCGCATCCCAGCCAGCTACAAGGTGTATTACCAGAAAGATGGCAAATGGCTGCCGGTGAAGAACACTACCCCCTACACCGTGGCCAAGGATAAGTACAATACGCTGACTTTCGAGCCGGTGCAGACTACGGCGCTCAAACTGGAGGTGCAGTTGCAGGTGGACAATGCCACGGGCATCCACGAGTGGATGGTGAAGTAGGCGGGGGAACCTCACCCCCCGGCCCCCTCTTTTTTGGAGAGGGGGCCGGGGGGTGAGGTTCACACGTTAGGTATACATAAAAAAGGCGACTACCGCGGCCAGCGTATCGGCTGCGGTAGTCGCCTTTCCTTTTAGGCAGCGTGATGCGCTATTCGCGCACCAGACGCTTCGTGACAGTGCCAGCGCTGGTGTGCAGCTGCACCGTGTACACGCCGGCCGCCAGGCCGGCCAGCGGCAGCACGCGCACCGCGCCCGCGGCGAGCGAGCGGGTGGCCACCGTCTGGCCCAGCGCGTTCAGCACTGCTACCTGCATGGCTTCGCGCTCCAGCGAAGCGGGCAGGCTGAGTTGCACCTCATTGGCAGCCGGGTTGGGCCACAGCGCGATTTCGCGGGCCAGCTGCGCCGAAGCCGTGCTGAGCGTAATCTGCTCGCGCGTGCCGGGCGAAAACGAGAGGCCCCGGAACGCGAAGACGCCGCCCTGCGCGTTATCGACCAGAATGGTTTGGGTGATGTTGGCGGCAGTGGTGTACGTGCTGGCGTCCGCAAACTTATAGAGCGAGGTGTAGCTGACGCCGTAGAGCACCGGCTGGCCGTTTTCCAGGCGGCCGGTGAGGTCGCGCAGCAGGCCATCGCCCAGGTTGGGCGCTACCGTGAAGCTGCCGCGCGAAACCCAGGTAGTGCCGTTGTAGCTGTATTTGTTGATGACAGAGGCCGTGGCATCGTCCGCGTAATACAGCAAATCGACGCCCGGAACGGCCGGGTTCACGTCGAACATGACGAAGCCGCTGGCCGACGGCGATACGCTCGTGGCGGGGATGCCCGGCAGGTCGGTAGCCGAAGCGGCCGTGGTGGGCACGCCCGCGAAGCGGCGGATTTTGGCCCCGGCGGTCAGCGTGCCGTTGCTGGTGGTGGAGAAGTACAGATTGCCGTCGTAGATGTGCATCTTCTTGAAGCTCACCGTGGGCAGCACCACCGTGGCCGACGCCAGCGGCGTGGCTACGGGCGGCGTAGTGGCGGCCACGGCGGGGGCATAAACCAGGCCCGTCGACTCGGCCCCGAAGGCGTAGTACAGCCCCCCGCTATTGGTCACCATTGAGCAGCGCAACGGATTGGCCGAGCCTATCAAAGCCGCCGAGGTCAATACCACGCCATTGGCTGTCACAATAGCCATCACCCGGGCCGCCGACGAGCCGTTGGGGTTGCCATTGCCGGTAGCCAGGTTGAAGCCCGCCACCGACAGCCGGCTGCGGTCGGGCGAGATGCCGACCACGCCATCGGCATTGCTCCGCACCGAGGAGCCTAGGTAGCCGAAGTTGCTGCCCGCGTCGGCCACCGGCAGGTCGATGCTGCGCACCAGCGTACCGGTCGTGGTATACTCGTCAATATACGCTGGCAGCGTGCCGTTCGGCACGGTCGTGGCCGTGCGGTCGCCGTGGCGCACCACCGCCAGCGTGCCCTGCTGAAAAGCCACTTGGGCGCTGGCCAGGTGCGCGGCCAGCGAGCCAGCCAGAACGAGCAAGCCGGTAGCCGGCCGCACTGAACACCGCGAGAAGAAGGAGTTGAGGTGTACCATAAAGGGTGGGTTTTTGGGAAAAGAAGGCGGATTGAAAAAGCTGTTCAGGAAGTCATTAGGCCGTCACCCGGCTGTCATGCTGAGCGAAGCGGAGCGGAGTCGAAGCATCTCTGTCGCTTCATTGCTGGCTGTAGCCTAACGTTCGTCATGCTGAGCGGAGTCGAAGCATCTCTACCGCCTCGTTGCCAAGCGTCAAGAGTGAGTATTGAGGTAGAGATGCTTCGACTCCGCTCAGCATGACAGTCAGGCGTAATGGCCAACCCAGCGGAGGCAACCGCTTACTCCAGCACTATTTTTTGCTGGCTGGCGGCCCCGGCCGCCGGCTGCACCCGCAGCACATAGAGGCCGCGGCGGCCCTGGGTTTCGGGCAGGGGCAGGCGGGTGCTGCCGGCGGCCACGGCCACGGTGCGGCGCAGCACCAGGCGGCCCAGCACGTCGACTAGCTGCAGTTCCACGGCCTGCGCGGTGGCCGACTGCACCTGCACCGCCAGCGCGCCCCAGGCCGGCACCGGGTTGGGGTAGGCCGTGATGCCGAAGCCGGCCGAGTTAGCGCCCAGCGTGGCCAGCGGGCTGTTGGTGATGGTAATGCTGCGCACGTTGTTGCTGAGTTGGGCGCAGGGAGCCACGCTGGCGAGGGCCGTTTGCAGGGCCGCCAGGGGGCCGCCCACGAAGGCGCTCAAATCGTAGCCGCCCTGCACCAGCAGGCCATACACCTGGTAGGCGCCCACGGGCAAGGCGCGCAGGTCGGCCTCGTCGCGGGCCTGCACCACCGTGTTGCTGGCCGTGTTCACTACCACGTATAGGTAGTCGTAGCCGGGCGTGGACAGCGGCGCGTACATATCACCCCCGCCAAAGGTGAGGGCGTATCTGGCCGGGCTGGGCAGGGTGGCGGTTTGCGTCGATACCACCAGCGTATAGGTAAGGCCCGCCGTGAGCGCGGGCGTCGTCAGGCTGCCGCTGGCGCTGAAAGCCACCAGGTTCTGGCAGGCATTGGCCGGGTTGAAGCTGCCCTGGTAGAGGCTCAGTACCATATTAGCGAAGCTCGTAGACGTGCCGATGGTGTACACGCCGGCCGTGGCGGGCACCACTGGCGTGGCGGCGTAGTACACCGACGTGGCCGACAGCGCGCAGCCGCCCGTGCTACCGGGCTGCGCCAGCAGCGTGCGGGGGCTGCTGGCGCTGAGGCTACCCTGAAGCTGCCCGGTGCCCGAGTTCGGGTATTGCGTCTGGCTGAAAGGCGGCTGAATCAAATACAGCGCCGAGCTGCCGGGAGCCGCGCTCACCGCCGTGGCGGGCTGCAACTGCGTAGCGGCCAGCGCGCAAGCCCCAATCGTGAAATTAACGTCGTTGATGTCGAAGTAGATATTACCCACCGCTTCGAGCCGCAGCCGCGCCTGGGTGGTCGTTACCCCAGCGGGCACAGTGATGGTTTCGCTGCCGTCGTTGGCGGTGGCGGCGGCCAGCACCGTCGGAAACGTCTGGCCGCCGTCGGTGGAGAGAATCAGGCGCACCTGGCTGGTGCCGATGGGGGCTTGGTCAGTACCCGCCACGTCCCAGGTCACGCGGGCCTGCTGGCCGGCTATCCACAGGGCGGGCGCGTTTAGCACCGTCAGGGCGAAGGGGCCGGTGGCGGGGGCCACGGTGATGGTCACGTTGTCGCTGGCGTAGGCACCGCCGGCGGTTTGCCGGTCGCGGGCCGTCACGGTGAAGTGCATATCGCGGCCCACGTTCGACAGGGCTTCGCCTGCGATGTTGGGCGGCTGGTTGCGGTTGGTGAGCACGAAGGAGAGGTCGGGAAACGTGCGCGAGTTGGCCGTGCGCGGAGGCCGGGGCCGGAACAGCGGGGCGCTCGGGTCGTTCACGGCGGCGGTGCCCGCATTGCCCGCAATGGTGCCCAGCGCGCCGATATTGGCCGAGTTGTAGTCAAACTGGTCCCAGGTGTAGTACAGCGGCTGGCCGGTGGGGTCGGTGCCAGTGGCCGTGAGCACGAAGGGCGTATTGCGCGGAATAATATAAGTAGCCCCGGCGCTGACGGTAGGCACCTGGTTGGGGCTGGTGGTGGCGGCGGGGCAGGTCACGCCGTTGAGCTTGCGGCGCATCTGGTCGAGCGAGCGGGCGTGGAAATGGTTGTCGTTGCCGGCGGCCCCGGTCAGGGTTTGCGCCCCGCACACGGCGGCGTAGCTCATCACGGTGGCCCCGCCGCCCGGCTCTAATTCGCTGCCAGCGGCCCCGTAGCCGCAGTTGCCCCCGAAGGTGTGGTCGGCCCCCAATTGGTGCCCCAGCTCGTGCATCAGAATGTGCTGCACCCCGCTGGTACCCACGCCCGACCAGCCGCCGCCCTTGTAGCCAGCGTCGCAGATAACGCCCACGTAGGCCACCCCGCCGCCCGTGTTGTGGAAGCAATGGCCCACGTCGTAGGTACCGACGGCGTACTGCCGCTGCACGCTACCGAGCACGTCGCCCAGGTTTTGGTTGCCCAGCACGCCAGCGAGCGCGAAGTAGTAGGTGCCCCCGGTGGGCTTCACCAGCTCGAAGCGCACCGCTACTTCCTGCAAGTAGTATCCGGTTACCACGTTAGCCGCCGCCACCACGGCCTGCTCCACGGCCGCGTCGGTGTTGCCGTTGCTGCTGTAGTAGTCGCCGGTTACTATCACGGCCAGGCGCACTACCCGCACCTGCGTGCCAAAGCTGTAGGGCGAAGGCTGGGTGTTGAAGGCCGTGGGCCGCAGCACCACGCCCGGCACGCTACCCACGCCGCAGGGCCCGGCCGCCTCGGGCGGCGTGGGCTGGAGCCAGTAGGTGCTGCCAGCGGACAGCGGGCGCAAGCTCGCCGCCTCGGTCTCAGTATGAAAATCAGCCCGCAGGCCGCTCGGCGTGAGCACCAGCGCCACGCCGTGCGTGGGCGCGCCCACCTCGTGCCCCACAAAGGTGCGCAGCCGCTGCCGGGCCGCCGCATCGGCAGCTGGCAGCACGAAGGTCTCAGTGAGTTCGAATGGTTTGTCGCCGTGCAGGGTAGGCAGGGTGAGCGCGTAGCGGGCCTCGCCGGCTACGGTGCGGAGCGCCGCGCCGGGCGCGAGCTGGCGGCGCAGCTGAGGCAGGTCGAGGGTTACGGCCTGGCCCGCCGTTTGGGCGCGGGCGGGCTGTAAGGTGTTGGCTAGCAGGAGTACCAGCAGCAGCAAAAAGGAGTAAAGGTTTTTCTTCATCCGAGAAAAGGGGGTGGGAGTTGCGTTGGATATGAGGGCGTTACTTAGGCCAATTGGCCTTCGATAAGCTGCTCGCAAAACTATCCGCCCCTTTCTGCGGGCTCTTATGCTGGATTAATAATAGCTAATTGTATATTGATGAAAGTTAGATGATTTCGTCCGCCGCTTACTAATATGGTATAGTATTGCGTGGCCCATGAAAGTCATTCCGTTTAAAATCCCTAAGTCGACCGAAGACTTCATCCGGTACCAGGTTGATAACCAGGCTTATTTCTACGACAAGCTGCACCAGCACCCCGAAATCCAACTGAGCTACGTGCTCGAAGGGCACGGCAAGCTGATTGGCAGCGACTACATCGGCCTCTACCAGCCCGGCGACCTGTTTTTGCTAGGCCACCACGTGCCGCACGTGTTTCGGAGCCACCAGGAATACTACGCCGAGCGCACCGAGCTGCGCAGCCACGCCGTGGCGCTGTTTTTCGACCAGGAGGTATTCACCAAGGGCCTGTACAGCATTAAGGAGCTCCAGGAAGTGCGGCGTTTTTTTGAGCACCTCACCGGTTGCTACCAGGTGCAGGAGGCCGTGCGGCCGGCCATCGTGGAGCGCCTGCTGGCGCTGCCCCGCACCAGCAACCTCGAGCGGGTGCTGGCGGTGCTGCACATCGTGCAGCTGCTGATGCGCCCCGGCGCGCTGCATTCGCTACACGTCACCGACCACATGCGCGCCCTCACCGAGCGCGAGGGCAAGCGCATGGAGCGGGTAGTCAGCTTTTTGATGGAGCAGAGCCACCGCCCCATCACGCTGGGCGAGGTGGCCTCGGTGGCCAATATGAGCCGGGAGGCGTTCTGCCGCTTTTTTAAGGAGCGCACCTGCAAAACCTACGTGCATTACCTCAACGAGCTACGCATCACCAACGTGTGCCGGCTGCTGCTGCACACCGAGCACACCGTGGCCGGGGCGGCCTACGCGTGCGGCTTCGCCAATCTTTCGCACTTCAACCGCGTGTTTTTCAACATCGTGGGCAAAACCCCGCGCGAATACCGCGACAGCAGCGGCTAGAGCAGTTTCGGCGTCAGCATACAGACGGGCTTGTAGCGCGAGCTTTGTAGTTCGCGTTTTCGGGCACCCGAACGAAGAAAAACGCGAACTACAAAGTTCGCGCTACTACATACCGAAACCGCTGTAAAGAAGTGCGACCAGCGCCCCAACGTTGCGCTTTATTTTTGACTTATGACTTTTTTCCGCCTTCTTCACCCGGCCCCGCTAGTGGCCTTGCTGACCGGAATCTTCTCCGCCACTTCCAGCCACGGCCAGGGCGGCCAGCTGGCTGACTACCAGCGCAGCACCACGCTGCACAAGCAGCTCTACCACACGGCCTACCACATCCCGAGCCAGGTGAGCTGGCAGCC
>JAKONR010000191.1 GCA_022701825.1 Hymenobacteraceae bacterium
ACGTGTTGGAAAGTGAGCGTGGGATTCATAGAGGTTTCGGGGTGAGCCGCCAAAGAAAAGGCTCTGGCGTAGTTTGCTTGCAAAATTCCTGGCGCGAGCGGTTTGCAACCTCCTGCACTCTCCTGCCTGGAGGTAAAATTTAGGTTACGCCCCGGCTGCACTCAGCCTGAATTACGTGCACAGGACAGCACAGGAGGGTTTGGGCAGGGGCTGGGCGCAGCTTTGCCTAGCTTACTTCCTTACCATCCACTGTTCCCACCCAACCTATGGCCGTTATCTGGGGCGTCATTCTGCACGCACTCGGAGGCTTCGCCTCCGGCAGCTTCTATTTGCCTTACAAAAAAGTAAAAGGTTGGTCCTGGGAAAGTTACTGGCTGGTGGGCGGCCTCGTGTCGTGGCTGGTGGCGCCGTGGGTACTCGGCTACCTCACCGTGCCGCACCTGCTCGACGTGCTGCACCAAGCGCCGTCTTCGACCATTGCCTGGGCGTACTTCTGGGGCATTTTGTGGGGTACGGGCGGGCTCACGTTTGGCTTGGCCATGCGGTATTTGGGTTTGAGTTTGGGCATGGCCGTCACACTGGGGTTGTGCGCGGTATTTGGCACGCTGGTGCCGCCCATCTACGAAGGCAAGATGGGCGAGCTGATGGCTACCTCGTCGGGCCGGTTCATTCTGCTAGGGCTAGGCGTGTGTGTGCTGGGCATTCTCATCTGCGGCCGGGCGGGCTTGCTAAAAGAAAAAACCCTGACCACCGAGCAAAAGCAAGCATCCATCGCGGAGTTTGACTTGCGCAAAGGCCTGATGGTAGCCGTGTTTTCGGGCATCATGAGCGCCTGCTTCTCCTTCGGGCTCACGGCCGGGCAGCCTATCGCCAAGCTGGCCGAAGCCAACGGCACCAACCCGCTGTTCGTGAACAACGCCATTCTGGTTGTCATCCTGGCCGGTGGCCTCACCACCAACGCGCTGTGGTGCATTTACCTGAACCTCAAAAACAAGACGTACACCGACTACCTCAACCCCACCATGCCAGCGCTGCGCAACATCATTTTTTGCGCGCTGGCGGGCACTACGTGGTATTTCCAGTTCTTCTTCTACGGCATGGGCGACAGCCAGATGGGCGAGTACCGCTTTTCGGGCTGGACGCTGCACATGGCCTTCATCATCGCCTTTAGCAGCATGTGGGGCCTGCTGCTGCACGAGTGGCGCGGCGCCAACAAGCTGACCTTACGTACGGTGCAGTTGGGGATTTTGGCCGTGGTGCTTTCGACGGTAGTGGTGGGCTACGGCAACTACCTGGGGTCGGAAAAACCGGCTGAAGGACAAGCCAAGGCGGCGGCTGAGCAGCGGGCAGTGGCGGCGGAATAGCGGCTCGCCGCCCGTGAACCTCACCCCCTAGCCCCCTCTCCAAAAAAGAGGGGGGACTAGTTTTTAGTCTTAGTCATTAATTTCTAGAAGCTAGAACTAGAGCTAGTTCCTCCTCTTTTTTGGAGAGGGGCTAGGGGGTGAGGTTTACGAGCGACGAGTTGCGTCAGAGAACTAATCTACTACTTATGCCCAAAATCCGCCTCCTGCTGGCGCTCAGCGCCCTACTATTCTTCAGCGCCTTTCTCGCCAAGCCGCGCCCCACGCTCTACCTCATCGGCGACTCGACGGTGCGCAACACCGGCGCGGGGCAGCAGGGCTGGGGGCAGTCGCTGCCCGCGCTGTTCGACACCACGCGGCTGCGCATCGTGAACAACGCGATGGCCGGCCGCAGCACCCGCACCTTCATCAAGGAAGGGCGCTGGGAAAGGACGCTCGCCGCGCTCCGGCCGGGCGACTTTGTGCTGATGCAATTTGGGCACAACGAGGGTAGCGCGCCCGACACTACCAAGGCTGGCCGCCGGGGCGTGCTGCGCGGCACCGGCCCCGAAACCAAAAGCCTCACCTGGCCCGACGGCACCCCCGAAACCGTGCAGACCTACGGTGCCTACCTGCGCAAATTCATCCGCGAAGCCAAAGCCAAAGGCGCGACGCCCGTCGTCTGCTCCATGATTCCGCGCAACGAATGGAAGGATGGCAAGGTGCTGCGCGCCGACCAGGATTTTGGCAAGTGGGCGGCCGAAGTGGCGCAGCAGGAAGGCGTCGCGTTCATTAACCTCAACGACATCACGGCCCGCAAATACGAGAAAATCGGCCCCGACGAAACCAAGAAATATTTCCCCGGCGACCACACGCACACCAACCCCGCTGGCGCGCAGGTCAATGCCGAGTCGGTAGTAGAAGGCATCCGGACTGATAAGAAGCTGGCGCTGAATAAGTATCTGCGCTAGAAAAACGCCTGTCCTTGCGAGCGCAACGAAGCAATCGCACCTGTTGAGTTGTGCCATTCAGCCGCGCCGCTCGGGTGCGATTGCTTCGCTGCGCTCGCAAGGACAAACCATTGTAACAGAATGAAAACGCAAGCCTCGCTGACCGCTGCCCTACTCGCAGTCGCCCTGACTGCTGCCGCTCAGACCGCCGCGCCCACCCGCAAATTCGACTTTGGGCCGGGCAAAGCTGCGGCGGGCTATCAGCAGGTGCTGCCTACCGCCGTCTACTCCAAGGAAACGGGCTTTGGCTTTGATTTTGGCACCACTGCGACGGGCGTGGACCGGGGTGGCAAAAACGCGCTCACCGGCGACTTTGTGACCAGCCACCAACCGTTCTACTTCTCGGTGGCGGTGCCCGAGGGCAACTACAACGTGACCGTGACGCTCGGCGACCTGAAAGGCGCGTCGAGCAACTTCATCAAGGCCGAATCGCGGCGGCTACTGCTGCAAACCACGGCTACCAAGCCCGGCCAACTGTACACCCAGACGTGGACCGTCAACGTCAAAAACCGGCGCATCAACGACACCCAGCAAGTCAGCCTCAAGCCCCGCGAAGTGGGCAAGCTGGACTGGGACGACCGGCTGACGCTGGAATTTGACGGGGCGCCCAGCGCGCTGGTGGCGCTGGAAATAACGCCCGCGCCAGCCGCCACGACGGTTTTTCTGGCCGGCAATTCAACCGTCGTAAACCAGGACGATGAGCCCTGGGCCGCCTGGGGCCAGATGCTGCCCAACTTCTTTGGGCCCGGCGTGGCGGTGGCCAATCACGCCGAATCGGGTTTGAGTCTGGCGAGCTTCCTGAGTTCGCACCGGCTCGAAAAGGTGCTGAGCGTAATGAAGCCGGGCGACTACTTGTTTATAGAGTTTGGGCACAACGACCAGAAGGAAAAAGGCCCGAACGACGGGCCGTTTCTGGCTTATACCGAGCGGCTGAAACTGTACGTGCGCGAGGCGCGCCAAAAAGGCGGTATTCCGGTGCTAGTCACTTCGACGAGCCGGCGCTCGTTCGGGGCCAGTGGCAAGATTGAGAACAGCCTGGGCGACTTTCCGGCCGCCGTGCGGCAGGCGGCGCAGCAGGAAAATGTGCCGCTCATCGACCTCAACGCCATGACTACCAGCCTGTACGAGGCAATGGGGGAGGAGGAATCGAAAAAAGCCTTCGTGCATTACCCCGCCAATAGCTACCCCGGCCAGCCCCAGCCGCTGGCCGACAACACGCATTTCAACCCCTACGGCGCCTACGAAATAGCCCGCTGCGTAGTCGAGGGCATGAAAACCGCCAAGCTGGATTTGGTGAAATACCTGCGCCCCGGCCTTCCGCCCTTCGACCCCGCGCACCCCGACGCGCTGGCCGCGTGGCGCTGGCCCGAAAGCCCCCGCAGCGCCGTGACCAAGCCGGACGGGAATTAGGAGTAGGGCAAGCTAAAGCTTACCCTACTTCAGCCGCACGTGCGTCGGCTGGTCGCGGTCGCAGGTTAATTGGCCGTTTTCATAGTGTAGTTCCACCACTTGAATGATGCTGCGCTTGGCTGCCACGCTATTCGCGGGCGCGGGATTATCCTTGCTGCGGCCGGGGTGCGTGAAATAGAACAGATACGCCCGGTCGCCGCTCACTACCACGTCGGCGTGGCCGCCGATGGCCTGGTCGTCGGGGCCGCGGCCGGGGGCTTCGAGCAGGCGCGCGGGCTGGGCGGTCCAGTGCAGCAGGTCGGGCGAGTGGTAGGCGGCTAAGCCCTTCCAGGGGTCGATGAGGAGCCAGTACTGGCCCTGCCAGCGGAAAACTTTGGGGCCTTCGCCGCGTTCGGCCAGGGCTAGGCCGTGGTCGGTCCAGTGGGTGAGGTCGGGGCTGTCGGCGTAGTAGGTGTACTTGTGGTCGCGCTCGTTGTTGTACCACAGGCGCCAGCCGCCGCTGGGCAGCTTGAATACGCTGGCGTCGATTACTTTCTCGGAGGCCAGCGGCAAGGTACTCACGTACTGCCAGTTCAGCAGGTCTTGGCTGGTGAGGTGCACGATGGTGCGCGGGTGCTGCCAGTCGGTAAACGTGCCCGGCACGTAGGTCAGAAACATGTGGTATGTGCCCTTGTCCTCCACCACGTCGGGGGCCCAAAAAGTGTAGCCGGGCTGCGGGCGGTAGTTGATGTTGGCCGTGTCGCGGTAGGTCCAGGTGGCGCCGCCGTCGCTTGATTCGGCGATGCCGATGCGTGTGCCGTGCACCCAGGTTACGCCCGTGGCGGCGGTGTCGGTGGCGCGGCGGTTGGTGTAGAGCATCCACCATTTTTTGGCTTGCTTATTATAGATAACCACCGGGTCGGCGGCCCCGTCGAATACCGGGTCGCGAAACAGTGGCTTGGGAGCGAGCTTACCAGCTGCTTTTTGAGCCACAATGGCAGTGGGCAGCAGCCAGAATCCCAGCAAAAAGCTGACTAAAAAGAAGCGCATAAGGTAAACAAAACAGGGTAGGAACGGCGGCAATCACGCGCCGCCCGGCCGCGCTACCTTCCTGTACTGTGCGGCCCGGCGGGCGCGGCAGGAGAGTGCGGAACGGCCCGGCCGCCCGCGCCGGCCGTACTTGCCGCCGCTAAAAACGCTTTTCCAACCCGACGCTTCCCACCCGTATGCTTTCGCTCATTTTTCGCCGCGCCACCGCGCCGCTGCTGGCCGCCCTGGTCGTCCTCACCGGCCTGCTGCTCACGGCGGCCGCGCCCAAAACCCGCCCCACGCTCTACCTCATCGGCGACTCGACGGTGAAAAACGGCCAGGGCCGCGGCGACGGCGGTCTCTGGGGCTGGGGCAACTACCTGCCCGCCGCCTTCGACACTACCCGCTTGCGCATCGAAAACGACGCCCGCGGCGGCACCAGCACCCGCACCTTCCGCAGCCAGGGCTTGTGGGACAAGGTGAAGGCCAAAATCCGCCCCGGCGACTACGTAATGATGCAATTCGGGCACAACGACAGCAGTCCGCTCACCGACTCGACGCGCGCGCGGGGCACCATCAAAAGCAACTCCGACGAAAGCCAGGAGGTCTTCAACTACCTCACCAAGCAGAAGGAAGTGGTGCACAGCTACGGCTGGTATTTGCGCCAATTCGTGGCCGAGGCCAAGGCGCAGGGTGCCACGGTCATTATCTGCTCGCCCATCCCGCGCGACCAGTGGCAGGCTGGCAAAGTGAAGCGCAACCCCACCGACTACGGCCAGTGGGCCGCCGAGGCCGCCCGCCAATCAGGCGCGACTTACATCGACCTCAACCAGCTGATAGCCGACCGCTACGACCGCGCTGGCGAGGCGGCCGTGCATAGCACGTATTTTACCACCACCGACCACACCCATACCAGCGAGGCCGGGGCCAAGCTCAATGCGGAGGCCGTGGCCGAGGGCGTGCGCCGGGCGAAGGGGCTGGCGCTGCGCAAGTATTTGAGATAGTTGAGTGACTTCTAATTACGGTCGTCATGCTGAGCGGAGCGCAGCGGAGTCGAAGCATCTCTACCGCTTCGTTGCTATGCGTAAGGGGTTAGTGCACCGATAGAGATGCTTCGACTGCGCTGCGCTCCGCTCAGCATGACGATTGTAGCCAGCAATTAGCCACCAAAATCAATGCTCACGCGCCGCACCTTCCTTACCGGCCTAGCCCTCGCGCCGCTGGCCCGCGCCTGGGCTGGCTACCGCGCCGCCCGGCTCATCGACTACCCACGCGGCAGCTTCGCTAAATTTGGCCAGCACCTGCGGCCGGTGGGCGCATTCTCGAAATGCCGGGTTACTACGTGTGGTGCAACAGCCCCATTTACGGCCCCGATGGCCGGGTGCACGTGTTTTTTTCGCGCTGGCTGGCCAGCAAAGGCATGGGCGGCTGGCTCAATGGCTCTGAGATAGCGCACGCCGTGGCCGACCACCCCGAAGGGCCCTACGAATACCTCGAAACCGTGCTGGCCCCGCGTGGGCCGGGTTTTTGGGACGCTACCACGTGCCATAACCCCAGTATTCAGCTGGTGGACGGGCAGTACTGCCTGTTTTTTATGGGCAATGCCAACGGCAAAACCGACACCAAACGCATCGGCCTGGCCACCGCACCCACCCTGAATGGTCCCTGGACGCGCCCCGACCAGCCGCTGCTGCTGCCCGGCCCCGCCGGCGCCTGGGACGACCACTGCACCACCAACCCGGCCTTCGTGAAGCACCCCAACGGGCAGTACTGGCTGTATTATAAATCGTGGAATACCGAGGAATACGAGGCGGCCAAAGGCCAGGAAATCCGGGGCAACCGCAAGTATGGGCTGGCCGTGGCCGATAGGCTGGAAGGGCCTTACGTGAAGGACGCCGGTAATCCGGTTATCGACTTTTCGCAGCAGGGCCACAACGCGCAGTTTGAGGATGCCTTTGTGTGGCGGCAGCACAATAGGTTTAACCTGCTGGCCCGCGATATGGGCGTGTACAGCCAGGAGGTGGGCCTTTACCTCGACTCGAAAGATGGCCGGGCGTGGAGCTTCCCTAAAATCGCCTTTTTGCCGCTGCGCGACTACGGCGTGGCGCAGCCGCCCGCGCCCAAAAGCCTCCGGCGCTACGGCCGGCTAGAGCGGCCGCAGCTGCTGCTGCGCGAGGGGCGGCCCGAGTACCTGTTTTGCGCCTCGCAGGGTGGGGCAGCGGGCACGGCTTCGGGCTTCGTGCTGCGGGTGGGGTAGGTGGGGCTGCGGTGGAGGTTAAAAATGAATTTAGCCAGCAGACTACAGGAGAGTATCCGGAAGACAGGAGGGTAATATTGGTCAAAAATAGGTGAGTTTTTCATCACTTACCCCCTTTATTCTGCCTTTATAACCCACCCTCCTCTTTTTATGAAAAAGCATTACACCTGGTCGGGCCGCCGCCTGCTGGTGGGCTGCCTGCCGTTGCTGCTGGCGGGCGCGGCCCCGGTAATGGCGCTGGCCCACCCCGCCCCCCCCAC
>JAKONR010000196.1 GCA_022701825.1 Hymenobacteraceae bacterium
GCCCAAGAGGCCATCGAAGCCGCCTGGGACGACCGCACCCTGCTCGACCAGCCCGACACCCAAACCGCCATTGAGCACGTCATCGAAGACCTCGACAAAGGCAAGCTGCGCGTAGCCGAGCCGCCCACCACCGAAGGCGGCGAGTGGACCATCAACGAGTGGATGAAGAAGGCCGTGATTCTCTACTTCCCCATCCGCAAGATGGAAACCCAGGAAGTCGGCCCCTTCGAGTACCACGACAAAATGGCCCTCAAAACCGACTACGCCGCCCAAAAAGTGCGCGTGGTGCCGCCCGCCGTAGCCCGCTACGGCGCCTACTTGGCCCCCGGCGTCATCCTGATGCCCAGCTACACCAACATCGGCGCCTACGTGGGCGAGGGCACGATGGTCGACACCTGGGCCACTGTGGGCAGCTGCGCCCAGGTCGGCAAAGGCGTGCACCTGAGCGGCGGCGTAGGCCTCGGCGGCGTGCTGGAGCCCGTGCAGGCGGCCCCGGTTATCATCGAAGACGGCGCGTTTATCGGCTCGCGCAGCATCCTGGTCGAAGGCTGCCGCATTGGCAAAGAGGCCGTTATCGGCGCGGGCGTGACCATCACGGGCAGCACCAAAATCATCGACGTCACCGGCGCCGAGCCCAAGGAATACAAAGGCTACGTGCCGCCCCGCTCGGTCGTCATTCCGGGCTCTATCACCAAGAGCTTCCCGGCCGGCGACTACCAAGTGCCCTGCGCGCTCATCATCGGCCAGCGCAAGCCCAGTACGGACTTGAAAACCAGCCTGAACGACGCGCTGCGTGATTTTGGCGTATCGGTTTAATCTTGAACTAGCGGTATTACAGGTGCAAGTTGAGCAAGGGTAAATAGCGCAGCCAAACTGGATTATTAGCAACGTAATTAATCATTCCGATTTGCAGGCCATGTAGCTCGTTTGTTTGATTTACGACGCCAATAGCAATGCCCCGCTGCTTTGTTACTGTGTTGAGCATAGCGACGGAGACACCATTCAGGGCTCCCGCGCTTGAGGTAGCGCCAATGGCCAGTCCGTTGAGGGTGCCGGTTTGGCTATCAAGCTGGCCAACATACCCAATGCCCCCAACAAAGCCACCTATGACCACACCATTAGCTTTGTCTAAAATAATGACAGGACCAATGGCCAGGCCATTCAACCTTGCCGAAGGTAAAAATCCAATGCTGAGTCCATTGCAACTGCTACCTTCTGAAATAGCGCACAATTGTATGCCGTTGGTTTCTCGCTCGCCCTTAGCTAGACCGTCTAGGCTCAACCCAGTGCATTTACCATCATTGCCAAGCCCTAGACAAATTTGGCCGCTGGCGGAAGCTAATAGAAGTAATTGCAGCAATGCAGCTAGTATGAGTTTCATGCAGCAAACTAAGCGTTCATTAAGCTAATCATTACTCAATAGCAATAAAAAAAGCCCGCTAATCAGCGGGCTTTTTTTATTCGCAAAACAAGACAGCAATTATACTGCTACCGACCTGAGCTTTTCTCCGAATAAGGCTTTCACCTTATCCACCTTCGGCTTAGCCACAAACTGGCAATAAGGCTCGTGGCCGTGCATATTGAAGTAGTTCTGGTGGTAATCCTCAGCCGGGTAGAACTCCGGCGCGGCCGTGATTTCCGTCACGATGGGGTTCGGGAAGGCGTGCTTGTCGTTCAGGGTTTTCTTCCACTGCTCGGCCAGCTTGTGCTGCTCCTCGCTGTTGTAGTAGATAACCGAGCGGTACTGCGTGCCCGTGTCGTTGCCCTGGCGGTTGAGGGTCGTGGGGTCGTGGGTTTTGAAGAAGATTTCGAGTAGCTCTTCGTAGCTGATAATAGCCGGGTCGAAGGTGATGTCAATCACCTCGGCGTGGCCCGTCATGCCGCTGCATACCTCCCGGTAGGTAGGGTTTTTGATGCGGCCCCCGGCGTATCCGGAAACCACTTTTTCTACGCCTTTTAAATTCTGAAATACGGCTTCGACGCACCAGAAGCAGCCGGCCCCGAAAGTTGCATGTTCCATAAAATATCGCAGGTTTTGCGTTGATTTTTTGCTAGCGCTGACGTCGTGTCGGCGTGCTTAGTTAACGCAAAACCGGGCAATACCGTTCGGCTGCGTGTACCGCGCGTGTAGCGTAAGCTTCAGCTTGCGAGCGAGCGCAGCGAGCATCTGCGCGGGTCAACGTCTGCTGACGCCCTGCTCGCTGCGCTCGCTCGCAAGCTGAAGCTTAGGCTACTTCCGAAACCGCGCCGCTACCACTAGCTCCTTCGAGCCGGGCGTGTACTGGTAAAAGCCTTCGCCCGATTTTACACCCAGGCGGCCGGCCATTACCATGTTCACCAGCAGCGGGCAGGGCGCGTATTTGGGGTTGCCGAGGCCCTCGTGCAGCACGCGCAGGATGGCCAGGCACACGTCGAGGCCGATGAAATCGGCTAATTGGAGCGGGCCCATCGGGTGGGCCATGCCCAGCTTCATCACGGTGTCGATTTCGGCCACGCCGGCCACGCCCTCGAAGAGGCTGATGATGGCCTCGTTAATCATCGGCATCAGGATGCGGTTGGCCACGAAGCCGGGGTAGTCGTTGACCTCGGTGGGCGTTTTGCCGAGCTGGCGCGAGAGGTTCATCACGCGCTGCGTTACCTCGTCGGAGGTGGCGTAGCCCCGAATCACCTCCACCAGCTTCATCACCGGCACGGGGTTCATGAAGTGCATCCCGATAACCTGAGCCGGGCGCTTGGTCGCGGCCGCGATTTTAGTAATCGAAATCGATGACGTATTAGAGGCCAAAATAGCCCCGGCGGGCGCGTACTGGTCGAGGTCGCGGAAAATCTGGAGCTTGAGGTCCACGTTTTCGGTGGCGGCTTCTACTACCAGCTCGGCGCCGGCTACGCCCTCCTCGATGCTCGTGAAGGTGCGCAGGCGGCCCAGGGTGGCCGTTTTATCATCCTCGCTCAGCGTGGCTTTGGCTACCTGGCGGTCGAGATTTTTGGTGATAATAGCCATGCCCCGGTCGAGGGCGGGCTGGTTGAGGTCGATGAGCGACACGGCGAAGCCGTGCTGGGCAAACACGTGGGCAATGCCATTGCCCATAGTACCCGAACCGATAACGGCAATTTGCATGGGTGGGAAAACTTAGGATGCAGAGATAAAAAACGAGCCCGAAAGCCGTGCAAAGCTACTGGCAGCCGCCTAAGCCGCCGGGCGAATAAGAAATTTTTACCGCGATTTCATCTTTTTTTTAGCCGCTCCGTACAAAGACTTAACCAGCCGAAGCCGGCCGGCTCTCATTCTCCATCCATCACACGCTCCTTTCACTCATGGGTAATCTGCTGTATCTCATCGCCGTCATCCTCATCATCGTATGGGCCCTCGGTTTCTTCGGTATTCTGGGCGCTGGCATCGCTGGCAATAGCCTGATTCATATTCTGCTGGTCATCGCGATTATCGCTGTTCTGCTGCGCGTTATCAGTGGCCGTCGCCCGGTGTAATTGCCGGCTCACATTAAGCCACTTAAAAAGGCCTCGCCACCAATTGGTAGCGAGGCCTTTTTGCTGCCCCAAATGCTGGCTTAGCGTCCGATATTAAACAGGAAGTTGAACCGGATGACCGGGTTTGGATAAATACTGTTATAGTTGTCTTGAAAATTATACAGCAGCACAATATCAGCGGCGGCGCGGTTGCTGATTTGCGAGCGGTAGCCAGCCCCGAGCAACGGCGTTTGCACCGAGCGCGTTACCTTACCCACGTAGTAATTGTTCTGGTCAAAAGCCAGCAATTCGGCCCGCGTTACTTCGTATTCGGCGTGCACGAAAAACTGGTCAATCACCATGAGCTGGGCAAAGCCTTTGACCCCAAAGCTACTGGTGCTGAGGCTGGTAGAGCCGCCATAGCCGTTGTCCTGGCCGTAGTAGTTATATGAATAGCTGATGCCCGGCCCGATGGAAAATCGGTCGCTAACGCGATAGCCAAGGGCCGGCGAAATGCTGAAATTGAAGTTGCTTAGGCCGTAGTACGAGCTGTAGCCCAGGCCAATACCCGAATACACAAACATTTTAGTATACTGCTCGGCGTGCTGCTCCAAGGCCTTGCGCTTCTGCTCGCGCTCGGGCAGCTCCAGGCCCGAGGGGCTGTAGGTGTCAGGGGCGGGCAGGTCGGCGTTAGCCGGGGTGGTGGGGGCCGGCGTGGGCATTACGGGCGTGGTGGGCGTTGCCGGCACGGGGGCGGGCGCCGGCGTGACGGGGGCCGGGGCGGGCACCACGATGGGCGCCGTGTTCAGCACGGGTTTGTCCTGGGCCAGGCTGCGGCCGGGGGCCAGCAGCGCCACCGCACCGAGCAGCGACGGAAAAAGCAAACGCTTCATCGAAGGGGAGTTATGAATTATGAATTAGAAATTATGAATTAAAAATCGTGAATTAGAAATCGGAGAAATCAATTCATAATTTCTAATTCATAATTCATAGTCTTTTAAGCGAGCTGGTACATTTTCTGGCGCTGCGCTTTCAGGTTTTCGTCGGCCAGGTACTCTTCGTAGTTCATGCGGCGGTCGATGATGCCATCGGGCGTGAGCTCGATAATGCGGTTGGCCACCGTGTCGATAAACTGCAAGTCGTGCGAGGCGAAGATAAGCGAGCCCGTAAAGTCCTTCAGGCCGTTGTTCAGAGCCTGAATGCTTTCTAAATCCAAATGGTTCGTGGGGTCGTCCAAGACGAGCACGTTGCCGCTTTCGAGCATCATTTTGCTCAGCATGCAGCGCACTTTCTCGCCGCCGCTCAGCACGTTAGGCTTCTTCTGGCTTTCCTCACCCGAGAACAGCATGCGGCCCAGCCAGCCGCGCACGAAGCTCTCGTCCTTCTCCACCGAGTATTGGCGCAGCCAGTCCACGAGGTTCATGTTGTCGGCCTGGAAATAGGCGCTGTTTTCCTTCGGGAAGTAGCTCGGCGTGATGGTAGTGCCCCAGTGGAAGGTGCCCTTGTCGGCCTTGGCTTCGCCAAACAGGATGTCGAAAAGGAGGGAAGCCGCCCGGTCGTCGCGGCCCACGATGGCTACTTTGTCGCCCTTGTCGAGCGTAAACGACACGTTTTTCAGCACCGGGTGGCCATCCAC
>JAKONR010000254.1 GCA_022701825.1 Hymenobacteraceae bacterium
TTTGCTGACTGGCCCCTGGCTTTTCAGGCCCTCTCGCCGGCCCAGTTTACTCACTTAGCCGGCTACCTGGCGCCGACCAAGTCAAGGCAACACTTCCCGGGCTACAGTTCTGTTGCGTCCTTGTTTGTCGAAGCTATGCGAGCGCTTGTGCAGCCGCCCGCGTCAGCTACTTGATTGTCAGCCTAGCTATTTCGTGAGCCAGTTATTGAGAAGTATAAGGAACAAGTAGGATACCTAAACTTGGTTTTACTAATACGGAAACGTAGAGCTGGCTAAGAACCATATAATAAGGAGTAGCTCGCCATTTCTGCTCCAACCTAGCTGGCAGCTGTAAGTAGTCTTATCGTTTCCTTATCGCTACCTATCTGAACTCAGTGAAACCAGGCACTCTACCCGCGAAAAGGACTCTTCTCTGCAGCCAACAGGCTCACTTAGAGCGGTTCTCAGGATAGTATACGGTTTTTCAGGTAGCTTACTGACATGAAAGCATATTCGTTGGATTTACGCGAACGGGTCGCGGCAGCGTGTGCGCAGCCTGGGCACACTATGGGGGCAGTCGCGGTCCAATTCAGCGTGTCGGTTTCGTTCGTGGAGAAGCTCTTGCGCCGCCAGCGCACGAGTGGGTCACTGGCGGTGCTGGCTCCGCGGAGCGGTCCCGCCCCGCTGCTCGATGCGGTGGCCCGGGATACACTGGTGGCCTGCTTGCGCCAGCAGCCCGACGTTACCCTGGACGAATTATGCGTGTAGGTGGCCGCGTTGGGCGGACCAGCGGTGAGCCCGGCCACGATGGGGCGGGCAGTGCAGGCGCTGGACTGGCGGCGAAAAAAAAGAGCGCCTACGCTGCCGAGCGCGACACCGAGCGGGTGAAGCACTTGCGAGCGGCCTTTCTTGAGGCGGTGCAAACCGAGGATTTTACCTGCTTCAAGTTCGTAGACGAAACGAGTACCAACCTGACCTACTGCCGCCGCTACGCCCGCGCCGAAGGCGGGCAGCGAGCCCACCAAGCCACGCCCCTGCACGGCGGGCCAAACGTGACGCTGGTAGCGGCGCTGACCCCGAATGGCCTGCAAGCGGCCATGACCGTGAGCGGAGCCGTCAATGGGGGCGTCTTCGCCGCCTATTTGGCACAGGTACTCGGCCCTACGCTGGTGCCTGGCGACGTGGTCGTGCTCGATAACTTGCCCGCCCACAAAGTGGCTGGGCTGGTCGAATTGGTCGAAGCCCGCGGGGCCCGCCAGCTTTACCTGCCGCCCTATTCGCCCGATTTTAATCCCATTGAACTGGCCTTCAGCAAGCTCAAAACCTGGCTGCGTACGGCCCAGGCCCGCACCCGGGAGGCCTTGGAGGCCGTCATTCAAACCGCCACCGCTTGGATAACGAAGCACGACGCGAAAAACTGGTTTGACCATTGTGGCTACCACGTACACTAACCTGAGAACTGCTCTAGGTACTTAGCCATGTAGTCGGCGTTGGCCTTGGTTTCGGCCTCCGTGACGGTGGGGCCGTAGCAGTCCCAGCTAGTCCAACCTATGGGCGGCGTAGCGGCCCAGGTGCGGAAGGCGGGCGTGAGTTGCTGGGCCGCAGTGGAGCCGGCGGCCAGCAAGCTGACCACGGCTGCCAGGCGGCCCCAGCGGGTAGTCAAAAAATTACGGCGGCGTATAAGTCAATCGAGCGATTAAAGTAGATGGGTAACGGCTCTAGGGGGCCGGGGCAATGCTATTATTTCAGCAGGCGCACGTCATAAATGCCGCCGGCCATAGAGCCGGGCGCGGCGGCAAACTTTACCGTGAGCACCGACGCGGTGCGCAGGGTTCCGGGTAGGGCGTAGTCGGCCTCGTAGAAGCTGTCGCCCTGGCTGCCGTCGAGCTTCACTTCAGTTAGCGGCTGGCCATTGATTAGGATGGTGAAATAGCGGCTGCGGTCGCCACCGAAGTAGGTTAGGCGTAACGTCTTGGCTTCGCGCTTGGGGTTTTGCAGGCGGTAGCTAAACCAGTGGGCGGCGTCGCGCCAGTGGCGGTCGCGGAAGGTGCCAGCCTGGGTTTGCTCGCCCGCAAAGCCGTGGTCCGACTCGGGCTGCTGCTCGCCGGGGCTCACCTGGTCGACGGTGCGAGCGGCCAGGGCACGGCGGGCGGCGTCGTCGCGGTGCAGGGTTTCCTTGCGGGCGGCCAACTCGCCCGCCGTGGACACGGGCCAGTACAGCGTGTAGCGCGCATCGTGCACCTGGTAGAAGGGCACCAGCTCGGTTTGGCCCGACTGACCGGCCCCGGCGAGGCTAGCGACGGAGAAAGTGAGCGGCTTGCCCACAACGGGTCGCAGGCCCGCCGCCAGCTCAGCGGCCGAGCTGGCCACCAGCACGGGCGTATTTTCGATGGGCATGAGCGGCCCCCGCGCCACGTGGCCCATGCGGCTGGCATCAGCGCGCAGGCCGGTGAGGCCGGTGGTATCGGTGCGGGCGGCCAGCACCACGGGGCCGCGCACGAAGGACACCCAGGGCGAGTGGTCGGGCAGGTACTCGACCCGCGTGTGCTGTGGCAGGGCCACCGTCAGCACGTCGCCGGTGCGCCACTTGCGGCTGATGGTGGCGTAGCCAGCCTGCGCTGTGGTGTCGGTGGGCACGGGCTGGCCGTTTACCCATAGCTTAAACTCGGCGGGGCGCACCCAGGCCGGGCGGCGCACACGCAGGGTCAGCTGGCGGGGCTTTTTGAGAGTGAGACGCAGGGTGCTCTGCTCCTCGTAGGGCAGGCGCGTGGCTTGCTCCAGCACTAGGCCGCCTTCGGGCCAGCGCAGGCGCGAGGGCACAAACAGGTTTACCAGCAAGTCATTATCTTTGCGGTGTGCGTACACCAACTCGCCGTATTTGCTGTGGTTTTCGAGGCCCGAGCCCACGCAGCACCAAAAGCCTTGCTGCGGCTGCGAGTACACGCGGTAGTGCTGCGGCCGAATAGGCGTGAAATACACGAAGCCCCCTTCAGGACCGGGGTGCTGGCTCGACAAGATGTGGTTGTACATGGCCCGCTCGTAGTAGTCGAGGTAGCGCGTGGCGCCGCTCGTGAAGTAGAGCTGCTTGCTAAGCTTGAGCATGTTGTAGGTGTTGCACGTTTCCGGCCCCTCGCGGCTTTCCAGCATGGGCTGGAAGTTGCCCACCGGGTTGAAGTGCTCGCTCACGCTGTTGCCCCCGATGCTCACCGTGCGCTTGTGCACCACGGTTTGCCAAAAGAAGTTGGCCGCCCGCGCCCAGGTGGTGTCGCCGCCCACTTCGGCCACGCGCTTAAAGCCAATCACCTTCGGAATCTGCGTGTTGGCGTGCTGGCCGGTCAGCACGTCCTGGCCCGCCAGCAGCGGGGCCAGGGTGCTGCGCTGCGAAAAGCGCTGGGCCAGGCGCAGGTACTTGGGGTCGTGGGTAAGCTGGGCCACGTCGGCAAACACCTCATTCAGGCCGCCGTGCTCGCTCAGTAGCATCTGCTGAATTTGCGCGTCGGTGAGGCCGGCGGTGAGGTCCAGCATCCAGTCCACCAGACCAATAAGGACCGTGCAGGCCGGCGCGCTGCCTGCGTAGAGGTAGGCATCGCGCAGGCCGGCGTAGGTCTTGTGGATGTTGTAGAGCGGTACCCACTTCTTGTTCAGCTCGAAGCCCCCGACCTGGATGCGCCCGGCCTTTACGTCGGCCCACATGGCCTGGCCGCCGGGCACGCCGCCCACGTAGCCGTTGCCGTTTTGGCGCTGGCAGCGGGCCAGCTGGTCCACTACGTAGGTCAGGCGCTGCTGCACCTGGGCGTCGCCGGTGGCGGCGCACATCAGGGCTAGGGCCGAGAGGTAGTGCCCGCCCATGTGCCCGTCGAGGCCGGTATCTTCCCAGTTGGGGTAACGCTCGGTGGCGGTGGGCAAGCCCGCATCGACCAAGTAGGGCACCAGCAGGCGGTCGGGGTCGAGGGCCAGCAGGTAGGCTTTATCGGTTTGCTGGGCGGCCAGAAACGGGCTGTCGAGCAGCTGCACCGCCGCCAGTGGGAAGGCTTGCAGCGGCGGCAGTGGGCGCGGCTGAGCCCGGCCCGCCAGCGGCAGCGCCACCGCCAGCAGCAGCACACCTAGGGCGCGGGCGGCGGCGGGACGCACGGGGAAGGGAGAAATAGACTGCATTAGCTGCCTGCTTTTTTCTTGCTATTTAATTGGTTACGCCGGTGGGCGGGGCAGCCCACCGGCGAGCTTACTGGGGCTGCACCACAAAGCCCCCGCGCGCGGGCAGTGTGAGGCTAAGGCCCGCCCCGGCTACCGGCTTGGTGCTGAAGCTGCGGTTGGTGTCGCCGTCGGTGATGAGCGCGCCGGCTTTCAGGCCCAACTTACTTAGGTCGAGCTGAATGGTTTTGGGCTGGTCGGTGGCGTTGATGCCCGCCACAAACCAGCGGCCGTCGGGGGCCTGGCGGGCCAGCACCGCGTACTGGCCGGGAAAGCCATCGAGCAGGCGCACATCGGCCCAGCGGGGCGGCAGCTGCCGCAAAAACTCCTGCACGTAGGCGGGCTGGCGGGCCATGCCCTCGTCAGTTTCGGCATAGTGCTGAATACCCGATTGAAACACCACCGACAAGGCCAGCTCGAAGGCGTTGGAGGTGCGGCGCTGCCTGCCGGTAATCTCCGAAAACGCCATGGGCGTAAAGTCCATCGGCCCCACGGCGTTGCGGGTAAAGGGCAGCGTGGCGCAGTGCGTGGGCTCCTGGTCGGTATTGGCTTGGTCGAAAGTCAGAAACTCGAAGCCGCGTACCGATTCCATGCTCACCAAGTTGGGGTAGGTGCGGTTCCAGCCCCGCGGGATGGTGGCTCCGTGAAAGTTGACCAGTAGCCCGGCCTGGGCCGCATCGGTGAGCAGGTCCTGGTAATAATTCATAAACGACTGCCCATCGCCGCCAAAAAAGTCGATTTTGACCCCTGTCACGCCCATCTGCCGCAGGCGGGCAAACTCGGCCCGCCGGCTGGCCGGGTCAAACAGCTTGTTGAGGGGCGTTTGCGGGGCCTCGTTCCAGTGGCCATTCGAGTTGTACCAGACCAGCAGGCCCACTTTTTTGGTGCGGGCGTACTGCGCCAGCTCGGCTATCTTGTCGTAGCCAATTTGCGTGTCCCAGAGGGCATCGACCAGGCAGTACTCCCAGCCCATGCGGGCGGCGTAGTCGATGAAGCGGCGCTGCACGTCGTAGGTCGTGTTCTTGTCACCCAGCAGCACCCACGACCACGACGAGCGGCCCGCCGCACTGAGTTGGACGGCCGTGGTGGCTGGCGCACTCAGGTCGGTGGTCAGCGTCGATTCAACTACCGGGGCCAGCGTGCTACCCACCACCAGCACGCGCCAGGGCGAGCGCAAGGGCAGGCGGCCTTTGGGCAGCACGGTGGCCGTGGGCGTGGTGCCCTCCGGAGCTTGGGCAAAGGCTACGCTGTACTCGCCCCCCGGCGACTGATGCGCCAGGTGGCTGCCGCAGTAGGCGCGGCCCATGCCAGCCTCGGTAAGTAGCAGCCAGTGCCCACCCACCTGAAACAAGGCCGGAAACGACCACCCCTCGCCAAACGGCGAGGCCGTGCCGGCGGCCACCCCCTGCTGGTAGTACTCCTCATACGAGGGCTGGGTTTTAGCCCAGCCGGTGCCGGCTTTGGCGTGCGGGTGCAGCCAGCCCTTGGCCCCGGCGGGCAGGCTAAAGGTGGTTTTTTCGGCCGTAATGCGCTGCGCGTCCGGGCTCTTGCCCGTTACCACGTAGCGTAGGGCCACCCCATCGTTTGATACCTGAAACTCTATATCCAGCTGCGGCCCCCCGGCCGGGCCGGCAAAATGCAGCACCCGACGATTAGCTCGGTAGGTACAGCTGGCGCGCTTGTCGGTGGCGAGCTGGTACTGGTCAGCCACGGCCGTTACCCGGTCGGCGCGTACCAGCTTCAGGCGCTGGGTCAGGTCGGCGCTGGCCAGCACCAGGCCCAGCCGCGAGGGGCGCAGAATGTCGGCGCGGCCGTAGCGCACGGCATAGCTGGGGCGGCCCTGGGCATCCAGGTGCACAGTTACTTCGATGGCCCCGTTGGGGCTAGCCACGCGGATGGGGTCGGCAGCCTTAGCGCGGGTAGCTACCAAAAGGCCTACCGCTAGGAGAAGGCGGGAATACAGCATTTAATTATGTTAGGAGTCAACGTACTACTTCACCACTTCCCACGCGAAGCACGCGCCGTCGCGGCGGTCGGGGCGGGTGCCGGGCGCGTCGGCCGAGCACAGGCTGCCCGCCTTAGGGTCGGCAAAGAGGTAGCGGTGCGTCAGCAGCGAGTGCAGCATCAGGTCGCCGCGCTGCATGTCCTGCCACTGAAAGAGCGAGGCGTCGCCCTGAGCTTCCTTTTCCAGGCGCACCTCGGCCATGCCGCCCAGCCCGCGCACCGTAACCCAGCCGCCGGTAGCCACCGACTGCAAGGCCACCCGGCCCTGACCTTTATCGACCACCCGGAAGCGGGTGGTGGGGCCATCGGCGGCCAGCTTGTCGTGGCCGGCCACGGGGCGCACGAAGTTTTTCCAGCTAATCAGCACCGCACTGTCGGCCAGGCTCGTCAGCTTGATTTCCTGGCCGTATGGAATGGGTCGCGACAGGCCCCTGGGGCGCGGCTCGGCTACCTCGAAGGTGTTGAAGTCGGCGTAGCCGCCCGCCTGGCCGGTGGTGTTGTAGTTGAAGAGGCCGTAGCGCACGCCCTGGAAGGTGTAGAGCTGAAACACCATGGTGTACGCCGCCCCTAGGTCGG
>JAKONR010000270.1 GCA_022701825.1 Hymenobacteraceae bacterium
CGCGTGGTGGTGGCCTGCGACGTATCGGGCTCGATGCAGCAACCCATTTCGCCGCGCAGCAAAGTGCTGCTCTACGACGTGGGCCTGGTGCTGGGCATGTTGCTGCAAAGCCGTTGCCAGCACGTAGTTACGGGCCTGTTTGGCGACCGCTGGAAGCGCATCACGCTGCCGCAAGGCCAGGTGCTGCGCAACGTGCAGGAGCTGTATGGCCGTGCGGGCGAAGTGGGCTACGCCACCAACGGCCACCTCGTCGTGCAAGACCTGCGCCAGCGCCGCGAGGTAGTCGATAAAGTCATGATTTTCACCGACTGCCAGCTCTGGGACAGCACCGGCCACGGCCGCACCCTGGCCCAGGAATGGGCTGCCTACCGCGCTAGCGTGGCCCCCAATGCCCGTCTCTATCTCTTCGACCTCGCCGGCCACGGCCCCACCCCGCTCGACGTGCGCGCCGAGCACGGCGTGGCCCTCATCGCGGGCTGGTCCGACAAGGTATTCGACGTGCTGGCAGCCCTCGAAAACGGCGGCAACGCCCTCACCGAAATCCAAAAAATCGAGCTCTAATCCACGCGGCCCGGCCGGGCAATCAAGCGGAACCCCCGGCCGGCCTTATCAGGCTGATAGGCAGGTGCGATTTTATGGCTAAAAAGGTGGATTTTTACGTATAAGCCTTCTCATTAAGATGCATTTGGCAGCATAATTGCAACGATTCCAAAACGCGCATTTTATGCCGCAACTCCTTAGGCAAACGGCTGACCCCTTAATGGCAGCCGCTGGCCGGAACGGACTCCCGCCGGGGCCTCGATGCCCTGGCGGCCCGTTCCATACCTAGGGCCAACTCCTTCTCAATCAGGTGCCGTAGGCCGGCGCTACTTCGTGGTAAAGTTTTCGGGTGTGGCCCTGGCTACGCCTCGCGGGTTCGAATCCCGCCGTGGGCTGCGGCCCACGGACGAAAATACTGCGCCAGCCGCCCGTTGCCCTATTTTTTACTCGCTGCCGGGTGTCGTAGCCGGGCGTTACTTCGGGTTATAAGTTCGATTCTTATCACCCCGACGCATTAATCCAAACTCGGGGTGTAGCTCAACGGTAGAGCAGCAGTCGCAGGCGACTTATCACCCCGGTAGCTTGAGTGGGAGCCAACCCAAAAATCCTTTCTGACATGAAAACAAATTTTTACTACTTGCCTGATTTTCAGCCCGTAGCTCGCGCTGGCTCAAGGCCGGCGAGCTAGTAGCGCGGACTTTGTAGTTCGCGTTCGGCTGAGTGCTCGCCAACGGACGCGAACTACAAAGTTCGCGCTACTGGCTCGCTAGTCGCCAGCACTAAATGGTTTGGGTGCCGTAGCCCGGCCATACTTCGCGATTGTGCAGGTCGCAGGTTCGAATCCTGCTGATAGCTACTTCGGTAGCTGTTGTAGCTCAGTTTGGTAGAGCAGTACACTGGAGGCTGGGCGCTTGTTGCCTCAAACTATAAATTGAAAAACCCAGTGCCGTAGGAAGGCGCTACTTCGTCTGGTTGAAGGCTGCTTTCGGGCAGGTTGGGTTCGATTCCCGTTCCAGGGCTCCGGCTTTGGAAATGCCGCCCACCGCTCGTTGCCTGGGTTGATTTTTTGCCTTGATTACCTGAAAAGCCGGTGCCGTAGTGGGGTCATACTTCGTCTTGGATAAGGAGGTCGCGGGTTCAAATCCCGCCCGCCGGCCCGGCCGGCGGTGGCGTAGTGTTCAGCGCACCTTTCGAAGGCCCCGCGCCCGTTGCCCGGCTTGGGTATAAATTATTTTTTCACTCTTTTAATCTTCATTTTTTATGCGCAGAGATAACCCCGCCCCTCGCTTCCAAACCGATACGCAACCCCTAAGTGCGGCGGCGGGTATCGATGCCCGCGCCGTTGGACCATGGCCAACCGCAACAAACCCTTACCCGTCCGAGCGCCGAGCGCCGAGCAAGCCACCGCTGCCCACGGGCAGCACCTAAGCTGGCAAAAATGGCCCCCGGCCCGCCAGATTGAGTACCTTTTTGGCCTCGGCCCCGCGCCGGGGCAGTTTCGGCCGGCCGAGCAGCCCTCGGCCTTGGCGCAGCTGCACCTGCACTGCGTGGCCAATCGCCCGCCCGACGAGCGCCGGCGCAGCCAAGCGTTTTTGCTGGCGCTGGCCGGGCAGCGCACCGAGCTGCTGCGCCGGCCCGAGCTGGCCCCGGCCCTGGCGGCGCTGGGCGCGCACTACCACTACCGCCTGCGCCACCTGGCCGACTGGCGGCCGCGCACCAAAAACGTGCACGCGCAGCTCGAAAGCCTGGTGCGCCACCTCTTCGACCAGTACGGCGACGTGCCGGCCTGGCTGATAGGCGCCTGGACGGCCACCCGCACCAACAGCCTAGGCCTGAGCCTAATGCAGCTGACCCTGCACCTGGGCCGGGGCCAGTCGCTGCGCAGCTTCGCGGGCTGGCCCGTGCCGCTCACCAAGCGCCTGGAGCACGAGATGCGCCAAGCCCCGGCTGCCTGCACGGTGCTCGAAGCCCTGCGCTACGCCCAACTGGCCGTGCGCGATGCCCTCGACTGGTTTGGCGTGGTGCTCGAGTCGCGCCTGGGGCGCGAGGTAGTACCCGCCGACGACGCTTTTTGGCTGGGCGTGGTCGAGTTTTTTCAGGCCGCGCCGTTGGTCGACCCGCGCCAGTTTGGCCCCGTCTGCGACTGGATTCACCAGAAGCGGAGCGTGGGCATCGGCCCGGAGCCATCGCAGCCAGGCTTCTCGCTGCGGGGCCGCACCATGAGCAGCGTGCTCTCCCAAACCCAGGCCTGGCACCGCGGCCTGGCCCTGCTGCGCCGCCACGCCGGCAACTCGCTGGATTTCAGCACGCGCTGGGACGGCCTACCGGTGCCTGACTACGTGGGCGGCGATGAAAACCGGGTCCGCATCACGCAGCTCACCACCTTCGGGCAGCTGGTGGAGGAGGGCCGCACCTTGCAGCACTGCGTGGCGTCTTACGTTGAGTCGTGCCGCCGGGGGCGCTGCGGCATCTTCGGGCTCACCTTCGATGGCC
>JAKONR010000271.1 GCA_022701825.1 Hymenobacteraceae bacterium
TGAGCCAGATTGACCACATCGCGCTCGAAAGCATCGTGACCGCCGCCACGCCCGGCTGCCAGGTGCTCATCGCCAAAAACGGCACGGTGGTCTTCGACCAAAGCTACGGCTACGGCACCTACGACCAAAGCCAGCCCATTACCAACAGCACGCTCTACGACTTGGCTTCGGTGACGAAAGTGGCCGGCACCTTGCAGGCTATCATGTACCTTAAAGACCAGGGCAAGCTGAACCTGGAAGAAAAAGTGAGTGCCTACCTGCCCGAAATGGCGCGCACCAACAAGCGCGACATGACCGTGCGCGACGTGCTGCTGCACCAAGCCGGCCTCAAGCCCGGCATCCCGACCTGGGAGCGCACTGTGGCAGCCGGCACCCTGAAACCCGCCTATTATTCGAGCCAGCGCACCGACGACTTCCCCAACGAGGTAGCACCCGGCGAGTACTCCATCAAGGCGGCCGACGACTCGGTATGGGCCTGGACGCTGCGCTCGGCGCTGCTGCCCAAGTTGAAAGGGAAATACCCGGTCGAGTATTCCGACCTCAGCTTCATCATTATGAAGCGGCTGAGCGAAAAGATATTGGGCCAGCCGCTGGCCGAGTTTCTACCCAACAAGTTTTACCGGCCGCTGGGCTTGGGCACGATGACGTACAACCCGCTCACGCGCTTCCCCAAAAGCTGCATTGCGCCCACCGAAAACGACACTTACTACCGCCGCGAGCAGCTGCAAGGCACCGTGCACGACCAAACCGCCGCCCTCGTGGGCGGCGTGGGCGGCCACGCCGGCCTCTTTGCCACCGCCAACGACCTAGCCGTGCTGATGCAGATGAACCTGCAAAACGGCCGCTACGGCGGCACTAGCTTCTTCCAGTCGCCGGTGGTGTCGGAGTTTTCGCACCCGCAGGTGGCCGGCAACAAGCGGGGCCTGGGCTGGGACCGCGGCGACCCCAGCAAGCCCGAAGGCCCCACCAGCCACCTCGCCCCGGCCAGCACCTTCGGCCACACCGGCTTCACCGGCACCTGCGTGTGGCTCGACCCGGATAACCAGATTTTGTACGTGTTTCTGTCGAACCGCGTGTACCCAGATGCGGGCAACATCAAGCTGCGGACGTATAACATCCGCACGCGGATACAGGAGGTGATTTACAAGGCGATGGAGCCGGCGCAAGTGAAACACGGGACGAACTAGTGAAGCATAAAATTTAAAAAGACGAGGCCCAGCTGCAACCGATTAACGGCAGTTGGGCCTCGTCTTTTACCTACACATGCTGTGCTAGCTTATGAAGCCTACTGCTACCCCTCTTTTTTTGGCACTGGCTAGTGCCTTGCTACTCAATACTGCTACGGCTTCAGCCCAAACTACTTTCCGCCTTGGCGTGCGGGGTGGGCTCAATCGGGCCTTGACCACGGTAGACCCAGGCAGTAGCGCAAGTGGCTTTAATGCTTATAACCGCACGGCTGATAAAAATCCCATATATGCTTGGCAAGCTGGCCTGGTAGTAGAAGCGGCGCTGGGCAAATTTGCCCTACAGCCCGCGCTGCTGTTTTCGCAGAAAGGGGAGGAATTTCGTACCAACTTTTATTTCAATGGCGCAGCAGGTGGGTTTTCGGACCAGAGTACCAGTGTTAACCGCTACAACTGGTTAGAGCTACCTATAAATATTGTATACACCCTGCACGGTGACCACGGTTTACAGCTCTTCGCGGGGCCTTACGCGGCGCTGGCGGTAGGCGGCCGCCAAACCGGCACTAGCTACCGCTCAGCCCCTTATGCTTTCTATACTCCCCATGAGTTTGATGACCAAGTAAGCTACCGCCCTGATACCAACAATCGGCGCTTTGACGCAGGTGTGAATTTTGGCCTGGGCTACCGGCAAGGGCCGGTGCAGGTACAAGCTGGCTTTGGATTAGGGTTTGTCAATCTGCACAGAGCGATTACCAGCAATGACCCTTCATTCTCTTCCTTTGCTGAATACGATTTTAACAAAGACGCGGCCTACAACCGCGTGGCCCAACTGACGGGCACGTACTTCTTTGCGCTGTAAAGCTTTCTTTTAGGCAGTACTTTTCACTCTCTGGGATTAGTATGCCCCGGCAATGCAACTTCCACTGGCTTTACTTTCTCCCCTGCCAGCGCCTCGCGCACGAAGCCTTGCTTGAGGTGCTCGTACAGCGAGTGCGGGTCGACTAGCGCGGCTACAGCCTGGGCCAACAGCGCCCCGAGCAGCAGTTGAAAGATGGCTGAGTGGCGGTCCGTCATTTCGAGCACCAGAATGGCGGCCGTGAAGGGCGAGCGCACCACGCCGGTGAGAAAGCCCACCATGCTCACTAGTATCAGCAGGTTGCGGTCGATGACGGGCACGCCGGCCAGGCGGGCTAGGCCATCGCCGAGCAGCGCGCCCGCACTGAGCGAGGTGGCAAACACGCCGCCCGCCCCGCCGCCGCTGTAGCTGAGCACCATGCCCGCGAAGCGCACCGGAAACAGGTAGCCCGGCGACTCGCCGTTGTTTTGAAACAGCAGGCGGTTGATGA
>JAKONR010000339.1 GCA_022701825.1 Hymenobacteraceae bacterium
GCCCAAACCCTGCTGCTGGTGCGGCCCGACCGCCAGCCCCCGCGCCGCACCGGCGTCGAGCCCAGCGCCACCCGCGTCAACCTGCGCTTCAACGAGGGCCTACGCACGCTGCGCGTGGTGCCGGTGGCCAGCGCCCCGCCCGCCACGCTGGCCGCCGTGCAGGAAGCCGTGGACCTGGGCGACAACGGCACCTCGGCCACGCTCTACAAAACCTCCGCCCTGGTGGATGGCCGCTACCTGCTGGCCGCCACCGACAGCGCCGGCAACACCGCCCGCGACACCCTGAACATCCGGTTTCCGGTGCCCACGGCCACCTCCAAAAAGGCCGCCCCCGTGGCCGGCACCAGCGTGGAGGGCAGCCCGCGCAGCGTATTTCGGCAGGGCCAGGTCAAGTTTAAGTTTCCGGTGCCGGTGCGCCTGGTGCCGGGCAAGCCGGTGGGCACGCTGGCCGAAGACTCCATCAAGCGCCGCCCGCTACGCCTGCCGGCCGACGGCTCGCTGAGCTCCGACCGCAGCACGCTCACCATCAACCTGGATACCAAGGCTCAAAAAATGGTGGACATCAGCCTCGACAGCACCAGCATCGAGGCCATCACGGGGCAGTCGCTGGGGCTGCGGCGGCCGCTGCGCCTCACCGTCACCGACATCGACCCCAACGGCGTGCTTTTTGGGCCGATTCAAACCAAAGTGACGCAGTTCGATTTGCAGCTGCTCGACGAGCAGTATAAGGTCGTGCGCACGCTGCGCTCGCCCAAGGGCCGCTACCGCTTCGACCGCCTGCCACCGGGCAGCTACCGCTTTCGGGTGCTTGTGGACCAGGATGGCGATGGGCAGTGGCGCGGCGGCGACCCCGAGCTGCGCCGCCCGCCCGAGCCGGTAGTTGTCATACCCAAGCTGATAAAGCTGCGGGCTAATTTTGAGCTGGGAGAAGACCTGACGTTTTAAGCTATTTTACCGTTGCCGGGCCGCCGGAGTAGCGCGAGGTGTCGTGTTGCTCCGGCGGCCTTTTTTTAGGGAGTTTTCCACAGCCTTCGGCCAAAAACGCTACTAGTATAGCTTAAAGGGCCATAGTTATCCACAGGCAGAATTTGGGCGGTGGATAAGGCCCAGCAATTGGGCGCCCGGCGCGGCGGGCACCGGGTCATTGCCGATTCTGAAAGGCATCAAAATCGCCCCTCAAAAAAGCTACTGCAAGGTTACTGCCAGAGGTTATCCACGATTTGGGCTCAAAACCGGGCAAAACGGGCCATTTTTCACCAGCGCGCAGCCGAAAGTGGATAACTTATCCCCATTTCCAGTTACTGAGGGCAGTTTTTACACGTTTTCCACGGGTTATCCACGTAATTTTCCACGGTTATCAACCGCTGTGGGCAAAACGGTGGATAACTCGGCTGATAACCGTGAATAACCCGTGGATAAGTTGGGGGTAACTTTTTTTGCCCGCGCAGCTACCAGCACAGTAGCCGCAGGCTGTGGATAACGGTGGATAACTATCCGCCGCCAGCGGCCCTATCCACACTGGCCCCGACCTGTGAATAGTGGATAAGTGGATAACCCCTGTGAATAGTGGATAACTCGGCTAAATACTTGTGAAATAGTGCAATGATATTCACATTGCCTGTTGATAGCCGGTGCATAAGCCCATACTTGTCCACCCGTTATCCACGCTGTGGATAACGTTTCGGAGTTATGAACTTATCCACTGCCCTAATGGATGGAGATAAAAGAAGATTTTTAAAAAAGAATTTAATTAAACTTATTAGCTTGTGGAAAACTTCGGTCGGGCCGGGGCTTTTCCACGGGGTGGGGCCGGGGCGCGGTTGAAAACCCGGCCCTAGTAGGCCGGTTGGTGGAAAACCCCAGGGCTTATCCACACGAACAAGGCCGAAAGCCCGCCCGCGCCATGCCTTTCGACTACACCATCGATTTTGCCACCGTTGATTTTCGCCAGCATCCCGAACTCTACCGCGTAGGCAAGGGCGAGCAGGGCGTGCTGCTGGTGCAGCCCTACAAGGCCGAAATCCTGCCCCACTGGCGCTTCAAGGACGCGGCGGCGGCCCAGGAGTCGTCGGCGGCCATCTGGGGCCTGCTGGAGGCTTATCTGAAGGCCGACGACTTTGTGGGGGCTGACATGGCGCGCAAATTCTTGCAGATGGGCTACACCCGCGCCCGGCGCTACGCCAACCACGCGGGCGGCAAGAAATACGCCGGCCCCGTGCCCGCCGACAAAAAGGGCCAGAGCGGGGCCCACGGCCGCGCCGAACTGCCGCGCAACGCACACCCCGATGTGGATAAAGTGGAAGCCGCCCGCATTTTCAAGCAGAAGTGGGACGAGGCCCGCGCCCTACCCGAGTACCAGCGCCAAAAAGCCGCCTTTGAGGCGAAGTATGGGAAATGAGGTAGGGTAAGCTTTGGCTTGCCTTTCCCGCGCCTGGTTTTCCACATATCTGGTGCGCCTTTTCCACACGCTTGGCCGGCTGCCCGCATGGCAAGCTAAAGCTTACCCTACAAGCTACCTTTGTCTTTACCTAACCCCCACTTGTATGAATCCCCAAAATACCCCCAACAGCATCGAAGAAAACGAGATTATCCTGGGCACGGGCATGGGCCCGCTGCGCTTCGGGGCTACCATGGACGAGGTGCGAACCTTGGTGGGCGAGCCCGAGGAAATCGAGGAGTCGGAAGACGAGGACGACTTCGAGCACCAGGCCTGGAACTACTACGAAGACGACCACCTGCTGTCGCTGTACTTCGACCGCGAGGATGATTTCCGCCTCAGCTGCATCGAAACCGACAATCCCGGCCTGCGCCTCTTCGGCGAGCCGCTGCACGGCCGCAGCCTCGACCAGGTGCGCGACCTGATGCAGCGCCACGGCCAAACCAACCCCGAACTCGAAACCATGGAAGGCGGCGAGGTACGCCTGAGCTACGAAAAATCGATGATTGATATGTATTTCGAGGAAGGCCAATTGCAATTTGTCAACTTCGGCGTGTTTATCAACGACGAGCTAGAGGTGCAATGGCCGGCCAAGTAGCCGATGTGGAAAACTGGAAATAGGTAAAAGTTTCCTGGAATCAGCCTATATCCACAAAAGTTATCCACAAAAAGGCTGTTTTTGGGTGTGGATAAGTTGATAACTCCGTGAAGCAGGGATTATTCCCAGGTTATGGAATCTAAACCCGGCCAACCTGCCTAGCAAAAAAGCCAGCCCTAATTGGGTTGGCTTTTTTGTGGGGATGAATGGTGGTAGTGGAGCTTACTCAAGTAGTTATGCACATAGTGCTGGCTACTTGTGGATAAGTCAGTGGATAAGTAATCCGCCGTTTTTATCGCAGAGCGCGCAGAAGTTATTGGGGGGCGGCCCAAAAAAGCAGCGCTCTGCTTCTGCAAGAGAAACCGGGCGCTGCCAGGCGGAAAAGAAGCGAAACAGGAAGTAAACTACCGTCGCCCTAGCCGCTGATGTAGCGGAACAGCAGGAACAGCCCGCCGGCCAGTACCATCGTGACGGGTAGGGTGAGTACCCAGGCCAGGGCAATGCTGCGCACCATCTGGGGGTTCAGGTTTTTGACGCCGCGGTTGGCCACCATGCTGCCCGCGATGGCCGACGACAGCACGTGCGTAGTAGACGAGGGCAGGCTAAGCTGCGTGCTGGCCCCAATCATAATGGCCGCTACCAGCTCGGAACTGGCGCCCTGCGCGTAGGTGAGGTGCTCTTTGCCGATGCGCTCGCCGATGGTTTTCACGATGCGCTGCCAGCCTATCATGGTGCCCAGCGCCAGCGACAGCGACACCATAAGCAGCACCTGCCAGGGCGCGTAGTCGGTGAAGCTCTTCATTTGGTCGATAGACTTGGTATAGGTTTCGCGGTCGGCGGTGCTGAGGCTGAGGCTAGGCGAGCCGAGCAGCTTTTTGCCCCGGTTGGCAAGGAGCAGAATATCGCGGCGAATCTCGAAGCGGGCTTGCTCGGGCAGCTCTTCTACTTTGGTTTTGCCGGTGAATACGCGGTCGAGGTCGGCGGTTTGGGCTTGCATCTCGGTGTACAGCTTCTGGTCGGCAGCGCTGAGTTCGGTGCGGTTGATGCGGCCCATCACGTACTCTACCTTGGCGATGGAGTCGCGCAGGTCGAGGGGGTTTTTATTGCTGTCGAGGGCAAAATGCACGGGCACAATACCAATGAGAATCAGCATGATGAGGCCCACGCCCTTCTGGCCATCGTTGGAGCCGTGGAAGAAGCTCACCAGCGTGCAGGTCGTAATGAGCGTGAGGCGGATGAAGAGGGGCGGGGGCTTGCGCTTGTGCGGCTCTTTAAAGATGGCCTTGCTGGGCGAAAAGCGCTTCAGCAAAAACATCATAATGATGGTGAGCGTGAAGCCTAGTAGCGGACCCAGTATCAGGGCCAGGCCGCTTTCGCCGGCTTTGCTCCAGTTTACGGCCGCGCCCTTGCCGCCGGGTAGCAGCGAAAACGCGATGCCGACGCCCAAAATGGAGCCGATGAGCGCGTGCGACGACGACGACGGAATGCCGTAGTACCAGGTGCCAACGTTCCAGATGATGGCCGCCACGATGAGCGCGCCTACCATGGAAATGCCGTGGTACACGTTCTGGTCAATCAGGCTTTCGACGGGCAGCAGGTATACAATGCCCATCGCTACCCCGATGCCGCCGGCAAACACGCCGATGAAGTTCCAGAAGGCCGACCACACTACTGCCACCCAGGGCCGGAGCGTGTTGGTGTAGATAACGGTGGCCACGGCGTTGGCCGTGTCGTGAAAGCCGTTAACGAATTCAAAGGCGCACGCTGCCAGCAAACAAATGCCGAGCAGTAGCAAAACATGGGGTTCGAGTCCGAACATAAAATAAATGCCGCATGTGGGGAAAACCGGCGCACAAAATTAACAGGCCCTTCACCTACCGGCATGTTACCTAATCATTATCCGCACCGCAGATTCAAACGGATTAAACGGATTTCGCAGATACGCCCGGCTGCGCGGGCTGGCTATGCGGGCGCAGGAGCGGCTTTGCCGGCTCACTACGGAGCTGGCCGCAAGCCATCCTCACCTAGCCGAATAGCCAGCCCGGCGCAGCCGGGCGTATCTGCGAAATCCGTTTAATCCGTTTGAATCTGCGGTCAAGCATGGGGTTTATCTTTGCGCTTTATGAGCAAGCCCGCGTCTACTGCCCCTAGTGCTGAGAATACTCAGCTAAAAGATATTGTCGCC
>JAKONR010000400.1 GCA_022701825.1 Hymenobacteraceae bacterium
TCGACCCCTACGCCCTGGTGCCCGACGATGCCGTGCTGGTGCTGGCCACCCGCGACCACCCCGCCCTGGTGCGCCACTTGCAGGAAGCCGGCGTGTGGGACAACGTGAGCGGCGTGCGCTACTTCCAGCAAGTAGCCGGCCAGCTGGCCCTGGCCGACAGCCTCGAAGTGGGCGGCGCCAACCTGAGCGCCGCCGCCCGGCAGCGGCGCGGCCTGCTGGCCCTGCTGGGCCGCAAGCTGGTGCTCACCTCGCTGCACATCACGGGGCCGGGGCAGGTCGATGTGCTCTACCAAGTGCCCCTGAACACCGTGCGCGAGTACCGCCAGAGCCGCAGCGTGCTCGACGCCCTGGGCCGCGACCCGCGCTACACCCTCGGCACCCGCACCTACGCGGGCTACGAGCTGCAAGAGCTGACCCAGCGCGAGGGCGGGCGCCTCACCGTGCTCAACTACCGCAATCATTTGCTCATCAGCACCCACGCGCCGCTGGTCGAGGCCGTGGTGCAGCGCCTGCGCCTGCCGCCCGACGCGCCCACCGTGCGGGCGGGTTTTGGGCAGACCGATTTACTGCGCCTGCGCGACCTCGACGCCACGGTGCTCGTCAATTTCCGGCGGCTGCCGGGCTTGCTCGACGTGCTCTTCCGGCCCGGCACCCACGCCCAGCTCGACCAGGCGGCTAGCCTGGTGCGCGACGGGCTGCTGGGCCTGCGCATCGCCCCCGGCCAGCTCACCTTCACCGGCTTTGCCAACCCCGAAACGGCCGCTGGCGCGTGGCACCAGCACTTGCGCGGCCAGCCCGCCCAGCCCCTGCGCCCCCTCGCCGACGTGCTGAGCCTGCGCACCGCCCTGGTGCTGGCCGTGGCCGGCCCGCTGGCCGCGCCCGCCCCGGCCTCAGGCAGCGCTGCTACCGATTCTACTACTCAGCTGCGCCCGGCGCTCGACAGCCTGCGCGCCGCGCTAGCCCCCGGCGCGGCGCTGGTGTATATGGCCGCGCCCCGGCCCGGCGTGGCCCCGGCCCGGCTGGTGCTGGTGCGCTGCCCTCGCCCGGCGCGGGCCGCCCTGTGGCTGGCGCGGCTGCGCCGGCTGCGGGGCGTGGCCCCGTCGTTTGTGCGGGTGGGGGCGTTCAACGTGTACGGGGCGGGTTTTGGGGCCGAGGCGCTGGCCCCGGCGCTGCTGCCCGCCCTGCCGGCCGGGGCTGGCGCCGCGCCGCTCTCGGCCGCGCTGGTGCGCGACTACCTGGTGCTGGGCGAAATGACGGACTTGCAAGCCTACCTCGCCGACCTCACGGCCGGGCAGACCTGGAGCAGCTCGGCCCCGCAAGTGGCCTTATTGCAGCAGACGTTGCCCCAGAGCCGCCTCACGGTGCTCGCCGATGCCCGCCAGGGCTGGAACGCCCTGCTCGGCTACCTGGCCGAAGACCGCCGCGCCGGCCTGCTGCGCAACGAAAGCCTGCTCAAGTACTTCCCCCAGCTCACCTGGCAGCTCGCGCCCCCCGAAACCCCCGCCGACGAGGCCGCCCCCGGCGGCCAGTACTACGCCCAGCTGCTGCTGCGCCGCCCCGGCCAGGGCCCGGCCGCCGCCGCCGAGGCCGCCGCGGGCGCGGGCAGCCCGCGCTTTGGCGCGGCGCTGGTGGGGCAGCCGCTGCTGCTGCCCGCCCTGCCCGACGACCCCGCGCCCGCCGTGGTGGCCGACTCGCTGGGCGTGCTGCGCCTGCTGAGCAGCCGCGACAATGCCGCCCTCTGGACCGATACCCTGCCCGGCCCCGTGGCCGAGGCCGCCGCGCCGCGCCTGGTGCGGGGCCGCCTGCTGCTGGCCACCGCCCACCGCCTGCACTGGCTTGGCCCCGCCGATGGCCGCCAGGCCCCCAATTTCCCGCTCAACCTGCCCGACACGGCCACCATCGCGGCGGTAGCTACCGCGCCCGCGCCCCGGCCGGTGCCGCACCTGCTGGTAGCCACCGCCAGCGGCGAGCTGCGCCTGCTCGATACCAACGGCCGCCAGTACCCCGGCTGGCCCCGCCGCCTCGAGGCCCCGCTGGCCGGCCCCCCGCTGCTGCTCACGGTGAATGTCCGCGACGTGGTGGTAGCGGCCCTCCAAAATGGCTACGTCTACGCCTTTACGCAGGCCGGCGAGCGCTACCCCGGCTTTCCGGTCAGCGCCGGGGCGCGGCTCAGCGGCCCGCTCGTGGCGCAGCCCGCCGCCACGCTGGCCCGCAGTACCCTGCGCCTGATAAACCAGCACGGCGAGCTGCTGACCATGACTTTGAGCGGCGACATCACCAACCGCCGCCGCGTGGCTACCTGGAGCCGCACGGCCACCTTCAGCCTGGTGCCCGAGGCCGAGGGCCGGGCCGGCTCGTTTGTGGTGCTGCGCGAAGATGGCGGGCGCGTCGATGTATTCGGGGCCAGCACCACGGGCGGCGCCCCCTTGCTGAGCCGGCAGCTGCTGACCTCGGGCGCGAAGCCGGTGCAGTGGTTCGACTTTGGGGGCGGGCGCCAGGTGCTGGCCCTCACCGAGCCGGGGCCGGCCCAGGTCATGCTCTTCGATGGGCAGGGCCGGCCGCTGGGCGGCACCGCCACCACGCCCGCCGCGCCCTGGCCCAGCACCGGCACCGGCGTGGCCCTGCGCCTCGACGCGGCCCGCCGCCGCTACCTGCTGGTGC
>JAKONR010000417.1 GCA_022701825.1 Hymenobacteraceae bacterium
CCGTCGGGCGTGTTGAGGGCGTCGTAGTAAAACTCGTCCTCGCCGTCCCAGAGGTCGAGCGCCGTGTTGCCCACGTTGGTCATGGCCTCGGCGATGTACAGGAAATGCTCGAAAAACTTGCTCGCCAGGTCCTGGTACACCGGGTTGGTGCGGCTCAATTCCAGCGCGATACGCATCATGTTGAGCGCAAACATGGCCACCCACGACGTGCCATCGGCCTGCTCGAGGTAGCCGCCAAATGGCAGCGGCGCCGAGCGGTCAAACACCCCGATGTTATCAAGGCCCAAAAAGCCGCCCTCGAAGATGTTGCGCCCGTCGCGGTCCTTGCGGTTGACCCACCACGTAAAATTGAGCAGCAGGCGGTGAAACACGGTTTGCAAAAAAGCCAGGTCGCCGGCATCGCCGCGCCGCTTTTGCTCCATTTTGAATACCCGAAACGCGGCCCAGGCGTGCACCGGCGGGTTCACGTCGTCGAAGCGCCACTCGTAGGCCGGCAGCTGGCCGTTGGGGTGCATGTACCAGTCCTGGCACAACAGGCGCAGCTGGTTTTTGGCAAACCACGGGTCAATCTGCGCCAGCGGAATGGCGTGAAAAGCCAAATCCCAGGCCGCAAACCAGGGGTATTCCCAGGTGTCGGGCATCGAGATGATGTCGTTGGCATCGAAGCTTTTCCACTCGGCATTGCGGCCTGCTAGGCGCTCGGGCGGCGGGGCAGGCTGGGCGGGGTCGCCCACCAGCCAGCGGGGCACGTTGTAGTTGTAGTATTGCTTGCACCAGAGCATTCCGGCCCAGGCCTGGCGCTGCACGTTGCGCGCGTCGGCGTCAGGAATGTCGTGCTGAATTTCGGCGTAAAACGCATCGGCTTCGGCCCGCCGCCGCGTCATAATCGCTTCGAAGTCGGCAAACGGCGCGGCCAGCCCGGCCGGCCCCAGCCGCAGGCGCACCTGCTGCGTGGCCCCGGCGGCTAGCATGAGCACGTAGTGCGCGGCGGCCTTGGTGCCGGTGCGGGCCGGGTTCACGGCATCGGTGTTGTTGTGAACCAGGTAGTCGTGGAAGCCATCCTTGAAAAAGCGCTCCGCCGCAGGCTCGCCAAACAGGCGCGGCCGGTTGGTTTCGTTGTCGCAGAACAGCAGCTCCGGCCCACCCTCGGCGTACCAACCAAACTCGCCCAAGTCTTGGTGCGCAACCAGCACCGCGCCATCGGGCTGGGCAGTGAGCGCGGGGCGCTGGTCTTCGTTTTCGTAGCCCCAGCTCCAGGTGTTGCGAAACCAGAGCTGCGGCAGCAGGTGCAGCGGGGCCTCGGCCGGCCCGCGGTTCACTACCGTGAATAGGATGAGCTGGTCATCCACATCGGCTTTGGCGTACTCGGCGAACACGTCGAAGTAGCGGTTCTCGGCAAAAATACCGGTATCGAGCAGCTCAAACTCCGGGTCCTGGCGGGTGCGCCGGGTGTTCTCTTCTACTAGCTGCGGGTACGGAAAAGCGCCCTGCGGGTACTTGTAGAGCAGCTTTTGGTAGGCGTGCGTAGGCGTGTTGTCGAGGTAGTAGTACAGTTCCTTCACGTCCTCGCCGTGGTTGCCCTGCGGGCCACTGAGGCCAAAAAGCTGGTCTTTCAGAATCGCATCCTGCCCGTTCCAAAGCGCCAGGCTAAAGCAGAGCTGCTGCTGGTCGTCGCAGAAGCCGCCCAGGCCCTCCTCACCCCAGCGGTAGGCGCGGCTGCGCGCCTGCTCGAAGGGCAGGTAGTGCCAGGCGTCGCCGCCGGCCGAGTAGTCTTCGCGCACGGTACCCCACTGCCGCTCGGCCAGGTAGGGGCCGAAGCGCCGCCAGGGTTTTTCGTCGGCATCGGCTTCGTGCAGGCGTTGGTGTTCAGGAGTCAAGGCTCTGATAAGTAAGAAGGATAAAGCAATTTATGATTAGTCATGCAGCGCGCAGCGCAGCGTTTCGCGTGGCACAGTAATCAACAACGTTAAGAATACTGCACCACGCGAGATGCTGCGCTGCGCGCTGCATGACAGAATTATGTCTTATCCATTATCCGCAAAGCCGGGATACAGGGTCATGCCGCCGTCCATGAAAATCGTCTGGCCCGTGATGTAGTCGGCTTCGTCGGAGGCCAGCCAAGCGGCGAGGTTGCCGATGTCGGCGGGGTCGCCTACGCGGTTGTATGGGATGAGCGTGAGCAGGGCTTTTTCCTCCTCGGGGGTGTCGCGGGCCGAGAGGTTGATGGGCGTGGCGATGGCACCGGGGGCGATGCTGTTGACCCGGATTTTGTGCGGGGCCAGTTCCTGGGCGGTGCTTTTCATAAGCTGCATGATGCCGCCCTTGCTGCTGGCGTAGTTGACGTGCCCGGCCCACGGAATGACTTCGTGCACGCTGCTCATGCAGATGAGCTTGCCCAGCGCGCGGCTGAGGTCGGGCTGCGGGCCGCGCCGCACAAACTCGCGGGCGGCTTCGCGCAGGGTCAGAAACTGGCCGGTCAGGTTCACGTCAATCACTTTTTGCCACTGCTCCAGCGTCATGTCCAGAAACGGCGCATCGACCTGGATGCCCGCGTTGGCCACTACGATGTGCAGGGTACCCCAGCGCTCAATGGCCTGCTTGAACATCTTCTGCACCTCGGCTTCCTGGCTCACGTCGGCCTGCGTGGCGTAGGCCTGCCCACCGGCATCGGCAATGGTTTTGACGGTGGCGTTGGCTCCATCTTCATCGTGGCTGTAGTTGACGACTACGGCGGCCCCGTGGGCAGCCAGCGCCACGGCCACGGCCGCCCCGATGCCGGAGCTGGCCCCGGTCACGAGGGCAAATTGCCCATTCAGGCGGGTGGAAGTGTTAGTTGGCATAAGGTGGTTTAAGAATGAATGGCTGCATCGGTGCGAAAAGCCCGTCGCCCGCCCGTGGTTCGGTCCTAAAGACGCAGGCCGAGCGGCTGGGGTTTTGCTGCGGGCACGCCCTCATTTGGCCTTCATGCCCGGCCGGGGCGATGGAAGTGCAGGGTTGGTCGGCGGAGTAGGCGGCGCGGCCGACTACGGCGCGCCGCGCCCGCGGGCGGCCGGTAGCTTTGGCTGCATCGCCGCACTGCCCGCCCGGTGGGTGGCGGAGTTTCACATTTTCAGCCCTTTCCCCATGCGTATGCACTCGCTACGGCTGGCCCTGGTGGCCGCCGCTTTTGCCGCTACCGGCCTCGCGGCCCAGGCCGCCCCACTTCAGGAAGCGCCCGCCCAGGGCCGCCCGCGCGGCGGCGCCGACCGCTTCAAAGACCTTAACCTCAGCGAAGACCAAAAGGCCAAAATCGACGCCCTTCTGAAGGAAACCCGCGAGCAGCGCGGCAGCCAGCAAGGCCCGCCCTCCGACGCCGACCGCCAAGCCATGCAAGCCCGCCGCGCCGAGATGGATACCAAAATCAAGGGCATCCTCACCCCCGAGCAATACACCAAGTACCAGGCCATGCGCCCGCAGGGCGGCCGTGGCGGCCAGCGCCCGGCTGGTGGCGAGTAGGGTATGACTGAATAGAAAAGCCCCCGGCAGCGCGTGCGGCCGGGGGCTTGTTTGGGGGCTGCTAAACGCCATGCAGCGCGCAGCGCAGCATGACGGCCTTGGCATCATCCGCCTAGCTCCACCTGCTCAAAAACTGCCCAAACGCCTCCTTGTATTGCTCGCCCACCGGAATGGTCTCGGCGCCAATCTGCACGGTGAGGCGGCGCACGGACTCGATTTTATCCAAGGCCACGATGAAGGAGCGGTGGATGCGCATGAAGCGGCGAGCGGGCAGCTTTTCCTCCATCGAGCGCAGGCTCATGAGCGAGAGCAGGGCGCGGGGCGTGCTTTTGAGGTGCACTTTTACGTAGTCTTTCAGGCCCTCTACGTAGAGGATATCGCTGAGCGCCACCCGGATGAGCTGGTACTCTACTTTGAGGAAAATGTGGTCTTCCTCGGGCGCGGGGGCCGGGGCGGGCTCGGCGTGATTTTGCGTTAGCTCGGCGTAGGCTTTGGCCTTATTGGCGGCGCGCAGAAACTCCTCGTAGTTGAAGGGCTTTACCAGGTAGTCGAGGGCATCGACCTTGTAGCTTTCCAGCGCGTACTGCGGGAAGGCGGTGGTGAAGATGATGCGCGGCGGGCTGCCCGCCTGCCCCAGCACCCGCGCCAGCTCCAGGCCAGTGAGCTCCTGCATCTGGATGTCGAGAAAGGCCACGTCCACCTTTTCGGTGAGCTCGTGCAGGCCTTGCAGTGCCTCCACGCCGCTGCCGTAGCGGCCCACGAGGTTAAGAAAAGGCGTTTGCTCGATAAAGGCGCAAACCAGGGCCAGCGCCAGTGGCTCGTCGTCGACGGCGATGCAGTTGATGGGCATATAGTTTTGATGGTTAATTTAATAGGTCATGCTGAGCGCAGCGAAGCATCTCGCTCGCTTCGTTGTCAGCACCTTGATTACTGCACCACGCGAGATGCTTCGCTGCGCTCAGCATGACAGAATTATCCTACGCGCCCACTTGCAAGGCAAGTTGCACGTCGAACTCGTTGTCGGGCGTGCGCTCGGTCACGTGCAGGGCGTAGCGGCCGGGATACAGCAGGTCTAGGCGGCGGCGGGTGTTTACGAGGCCGATGCCATTAGAGCCGGCCAGGTCGGTGCTGGCGCGGGGCACCAGGGTGTTGCGCACTTCGATTTCGAGGCGGTCGGCGGCGGGCTGCCGCAGGCGGATGATGATGCGGCTGGCCTGGGTGGCAGCCACGCCGTGCTTGAAGGCATTCTCCACGAAGGGCAGCAAAATCATGGGCGCGATGAGCACCTCGCGCACCGGCTCAGGGTGCTCAAACACTACCTGCACGCGGTCGGTGAGGCGCAGCTGCATGAGCGTGATATAGTCTTGAATGAACGCTACTTCCTGGCTGAGCTGGGCGTGGCCGGCGGCCGTGTCGTAGAGCACGTAGCGCATCATGCGCGAGAGGCGGTGCAGGGCCGTCCGCGCCCGCTCGCCGTCGATGAGCGTGAGCGAGTAGATGTTGTTGAGCGTGTTGAAAAAGAAGTGCGGGTTTATCTGGGCTTTCAGCAAGCTCAGCTCGGCCTCGGTGCGCTGCTGGTCTAGCTGCACGCGCAGCTGGGCCTCGCGCTGCCAGTGCTGTACCACCGTGAAAGCCGTGGCGATGCCCAGCACGAGCAGCGTAATGAGCATGGTGACCAAGTCGAAACGCCCGCCCCGGCCGCCGCGCGGGTGCGGGGGCAGCGGCGGGCCGGCCCGGTGGTGGTGCGCCTGGCTGGGCACTACGCCGCCCGCCGCCCGAAAGGCTTCGCGCAGCAGCTCGGGCAGGTGCAGCATATTTTCGAGCCCCCGGCTCAGCAATTGGATAGCCGCCGCCGTGCCAAGCAGGGCCAGAATAAACCAGCCGGTGTGCCCGCGCAGCAGCAGCCGCGGCACGCTCACGTAGGCCGTGAGGTAAAACGCGGCCATCCACAGCACCAGCAGCACGCCCTGCTTCACCCAAAACTGGGGCGGCAAGGTAATGTGCCCCGACATGGGCTGAAAAACCAGCAGCGTCAGGGCCAGCAGCCCCCAGGCCAGCACGTGAATCAGGGGCGTGAGGTAGCGCCGAAAAGTGAAAGCAGCCATAGCAAAACTCAGTACCTCTCAAAAGTAGCGGGCTCCTCCCGGCCCCCGCCCCTACTCCCGACTACCGGGCCGATTGTGCCGACTGCGCCCCGCGTTTCTTCGGCCGGGGCCAGTGTTGCGCGGACTTTGTAGTCCGCGTTCGGCCGGTCGCGGTCGCGGACTACAAAGTCCGCGCAACCCCGGCCCCGGAATTATCTTGCGCTACGCTTCTTCCCACCTCCACTGCTCACTCTGTGTTTCCTGGTTTTTCACTCGCTCGCTGGCTGGTGCGGCCAGCCGGTTTTTGCCGCCTTTTGGGCGGCTGGGCCGCCCTGCTCGTGCTGCTGCTGCTGGCCTACCGCGCCGCTGCCGCCCCCGAAGACACGCTCTTCATCGAGCCCGCCCGCCCTACCCAGTTTCTCGACGAGCGCTTTTACAGCGTACTCGAAGACCCTACCGGCCGCCTGCCGCTGCGCGTGGTGAGCAGCCCAGCCTGGGCGGGGCGCTTTGCTACCCTGGCCGGCACTAAAACTCCGCCCAACATTCAGCACCCCGGCAGTGTGTACTGGCTGCGCTTTACCGTGGGGCCCCAGCTCCGACTTGGGCACGACTGGTACCTGGAGCTCTACGACCCGCACATCGGGGCGGCCACGCTGTTTCGGCCCCAGCTGTTTGAAATCGACGGCACGCCTGCGGAGTACGACAGCGTGGTAACTGGCGCCAACCAGCCGTTTGCCAGCCGGCCGCTGGCATACAAAAATTTTTTATTCGACCTGCCGCAGCTGACTGGGCAGCCGGCCACATACTACCTGCGCCTGCATTCCGACACCCGCACCAGCTTTCGGGGCATGTTGCACAGCGGGCCGCAGCTCGTGCCTGAACTCAGCCTGCAATACTGGCTGCTGGGCGGGTTTTACGGCGTGCTGTTTATCATGCTGCTGTACAATCTATTCCTGTACTTCTTTCTCAAGGAAGAGTCGTACCTCTACTACGTGCTGTACGTGCTGAGCGGGGCGCTGCTCTTCCTGTCGGAAGACGGGCTGGGCTTTCAGTACCTGTGGCCCGGCAGCCCACCGCTCAACCACCTGGTCGAGGCGCTGGCGCCGGTGCTGCTGCTCGTCACGTTTGCGCAGTACGCTCGCACGTTTCTGGATATTGCGGCCCGGCTGCCCAGGCTCGACCGGGCCATCCGGTGGGTGGTGGCGCTCAGCGTGGTGCTGCTGGTGCTCGATGTGGCGGTGGTGCATTCGGGGTTCAGCTTTTGGCTGTATCTGTTGCCCTATGGGCTACTCTACTACGCGGCGTGGCGGGTGTACCGGGGTGGGCTGCGGCCGGCACGCTACCTGCTGCTGGCCCAGGCGCTGGTAGCGGGCAGCCTGGCCTTTCTCATCAGCCGCAAGCTGGGTATCTACTTCTACAACAACGCCTATACCGTGTACAGCCTCAACGTGGCCTTCGTAATCGAAGTGGCCGTGCTGAGCTACGCCCTGGCCGACAAAATCAAGGGCATCATGGACACTACGCTGCTTACGCAGCGCAGCCTGCTCAAGCAGCTTCGCAAAAAGCACCACGCCCAGGACCAGCTGGTGGTGCAGCTGCGCGAAAACCAGGTTCTTAAAGACCAGCTCAACACCGAGCTCGAAGCCCTGGTGGCCCGCCGCACCGACGAGCTGCGCCAGCAAAACGACACCATCGCGGCCCAAAACCGCGAGCTGCTGGAGCGCAACAGCCTGCTGGCCTTGCAGTCGGCCGCCATCGAGCAGCTCAACCGCGACCTCAGCCGCGATTTGCAAGACCA
>JAKONR010000443.1 GCA_022701825.1 Hymenobacteraceae bacterium
TTTCTCTCACACCTGACTACCTCTCTTTCACCGCTACAGCTATGGAAAAACCCTTGCTGCCCCCGTTGCCTTCGGCCCTCAAGGGCGAGAAACCCATCCCGCTCACCGAGGGCCTGCTCGAAGGCGACCTGCTGCACCTCAAGGCCCCGGTAGCGGGCCGCCCCAAGGGCACGGTGCTGCCGGTGCTGGGCTACTGCCTCTGCCTCGATGCCCAGGGCCAGCCCTACGCCCTGCGCGCCTACGTGCCGCTCTGCCCCGAGTACGCCACCACCTACGCCGGCCGCGAAGCCGCCCGCTTCCCCGAGCCGAACCAGCGCGAGCGGTGGCTGGGCAGCATCCAGCTCTACTTCTCGGAAATCGACCTCACCGACCACGCCCACGAATTGGCCCTGGAGCGCCGCCGCGAGGGCCTCGTGATTGCCATGTACCCCGAGCGCCAGCGCGAGCTGCGCCGGGCCGCCTAAGCTGCCTACTGCCTTTTCACTTCTCCCACGCCCTACGCACTCCCCCATGAAACGCACGCTCACCGGCACGCTGGAATTTGAGGATGGTGCCGTGAACCTCATCCTGTCGGAGCCCGCCCAGCGCGCCATCGTGCAGGAGATAGCCGCCCGGCAGGAAGCGGCCCGCGCCGCCGCCGAGGTAGACCACGACCGCCTGGCCCGCACCTACCACCTCGGGGCCGAGCCCACCGCCGGCCGGGGCTACGACGACCGCCTCAAGATGCGCCTGGGCTGCGGCGACGACATGGCCCGCGAGCTGGTCAGCTCGGGCCGCATCGCCCACCAGTACCTGGGCAACCGCTACTCGGTCTGCGAGCAGGCCGTGCGCGACTTCTACGCCACGCTGCCGACCGCCAGCCCGCTGCGGCGGGCGGCCTAGCCCACGAAAAAGCCGGTCGGGGGCTGTCATCCCGACCGGCTTCCAATCCAACCAAACGCTTCCACACAAACAGCGCCTAGTGGGCGCAAAGGTAAGTACTGCCGTTCATTTCTTCTTCATCTAATCTTCACTTAGCAATGAATACCGCCCTAACGCTCGCTTCGCCAACGACTTCGCTGGCCGACCTGGCCCAGCAAGTAGACCATTTCACCACCACCCCCGACCTCGTGGCCGCCCCCGTGGCCCTCGACGGCACGGTGTACCAGACCACCAACTACGACCTGTTTCACCTGCTGCCCGAGAACCGGGTAGTAGACATGAAGCACGTGCGCAAGCTGGTGGGCATGATAGAGCAGAGCAACCTGCTGCACGTGAAGCCGCTCGACGTGACGGCCGACATGGGCATCATCGACGGGCAGCACCGCCTGGCCGCCGCCCGCGAGTTGGGTTTGCCCGTGTACTACAAGATTGGCCAGCAGCTGAGCGAGGCCGACATCACGACCCTGAACGTGGCCCAGAAGAACTGGCAGGGCCCCGACTACCTGCACTACTGGACGGTGAAGGGCCGCACCGACTACGTGGCCCTGACCAAGTTCTGGCAGCGCCACCCCACGCTGAGCTTCAGCAACGCCAAGATGATGCTGGGCGGCTCGACTAACAACCGGGCAGCCGAGTTTCGGGCCGGCACCTGGAAGGCCAGCGATGCGGCCTACAAAGGCGAGCAGGCGGCGGTGCTGGTGGAGCGGGTAGCGGCCGAGACCCCCTTCAAGCAGGCCATGCACACGGGCTTCGTGGCTGCCGTGTATCACTGCGTAGCCAACGTGGAAGGCTTCGACGCCAAGGTGTTCATGGAAAAGATTCTCAAGCAGCCCCGCACCCTGGTCCCGTGCGCCAGCCACAAGCAGTACCTGGCCATGTTCGAGGAAATCTACAACTACCAAACCCGCGCCGAGAATCGGCTACGCCTCGCCTAATGACGCCGCGCCAACAACAGGATGCGCGCCACCGGGAGGCGGTGCGCACCTACTACGACACGGGCAACGAGGCCCCGCTGGGCCCGGTGCTGGCCGAGCTGCGCCCGCGCCTCGTGTATTTTCTCAGGAGCAAGGGCCTGCAAGACGCCCAGCGCCGGGAGGACCTGGTGCAGGAGGCACTGGCGGTTATCCTGACGGAACTACGGGCGCACAAGTTTGCGCCTGTTGGTACCGTCACCTCGTGGGCCTTGACCATCTGCTGGCACTGCTTTACGGCGAGCTACAACCGCAAGAAGGACTGGATTACCCAACCGGGCCAGGACGAAGACCCGTTCCTGCTGCTGTCAACCACGCTGGCGGCGCCTGCCGACGAGCTACCCGTGCGCCAGGAAGACGAGCAGCAGGCCGGGGCCGTGGTGGCCGCCGTGACGCACGCCGTGCTGGGCCTCGACGCCAGTGCCCGCGCCTGCGTGCTGATGCACTACTACCAGGGCCTGCCCGAGGCCACGGCCGCCGCGAAGCTCGGCATTGCCGAAAGCCAGTTCAAAGCCCGCCTGCGCCGGGGCCTGACCAGCCTGCGCGAGTGGGGCACCCGCCACGCGCACCTGGCCCCGGCGGCCGACGTGTACGCCGCCCTGCTGCGGGTAGATAGCGGCGACTTGTTCCGCGAGCCTTTACGCCTGGCCTGCTAGGCTGGCTCCTGCGCCATGAATCAACACGAAACCTATACGGCCATGATGCGCCACTTCTGGCAGTGCCAGCGGGAGCATTCATTTCAGCCGAGCGAGATAGCAGTGTATGTCCATTTGGTGGATACCTGCTTCATGCTCGAATGGAAGAATCCCTTCAAGCACGCCAACGGATACCTCTGCGGAGTGCTGGGTATCTCGGAGAAGACGCTTATCAGTGCCCGTAATCGCCTCCAACAGGCGGGGCTCGTGGGTTTTCAGAGTGGCAAGCACCGGCGCGATTTGAGCACTTACACACTGCTTTACCTCGAAAAGGCTGTAAATATTCCACCCTTACGGGCACAAACACTTCAGCCTTATGGGCAAGAAGTCTCCAGCCTTTCGGGCGCAATTACTCCAGACAACGGGAGAGATAGTACTTCTAGTAAAAAGAAAAAAATACTCTCTCCCGAAACCCAGCCCGAGGCCGACGCAAAACTGACGGAGTCGGAAATAGCCTTTGCTAACTTCTGGCAGGCTTACGGCAAGAAGGAGGACAAGCACAAGTGCGAACAGCGCTGGCACTCCCTCACCCCAACCGAGCGCCACGCCGCCCTGACCCATGTGCCGGGCTACGTCGCCGCCACCCCTGAGAAGCGCTACCGCAAAAACCCGCTGACTTACCTCAACGGCAAGTGCTGGCAGGATGAGGAAACGCCTGCTGACCGCACCCCGGCCCCTACTGCCCTCGCCCTCACCCCGCCCACCAGCTTCAACCCCGACGAGCTATTCGGCTACAGCCAGTCGGCCGCCGATGGCCTGGCCCAGGCCCGCCAAAGCCCCGAGTACCAGCAATACCTCGCCGAGCAGGCCCAGGCCAACGCCGCCCAGC
>JAKONR010000551.1 GCA_022701825.1 Hymenobacteraceae bacterium
GTTTTTTCTCCACCGCGAAGTTGTCGACCACCACGATGTCGTTGAAATTGGCGGCGTTGAGGCGCGAGACTAAGCAGCTGGCGATAAAGCCGGCGGCACCGGTTACGACTATCATAGAAAGGGCAGATTTAGCCCCCAAAGGTAGCGCCGCTACTGCGCCGAAAACCGGAAGGCGGCCGGTGTGAGGCCGGTTTTGCTTTTAAAGAGCCGGCTGAAATACGGCGGATATTCAAACCCCAGCCGAAACGCCGTTTCGCTGACGCTGAGCGAGGTGCTGAGCAGCAATTGCTTGGCCCGCTCGATGAGCTGGTTGTGAATGTGCTGCTGCGTGGTCTGCCCCGTGAGCGAGCGCAGCATATCGCCCAGGTAGGCCGGCGACACGTGCAAGGCATCGGCAAAGTGCTGCACCGTGGGCAGCGGCTGCTCACCGGGCTGCGCGAAGTAGGCCGCCAGCAACTCCTCAAAGCGGCTCAGCAAGTCGTGCGCGGCCGGCCGCCGCGTCAGGAACTGCCGGTGGTAGAAGCGGTTGCTATAATTGAGCAACACTTCCAGCTGCGAGGCGATTACCTCGTGGCTGAAGCCGTCGATGGGTTGCGCCACCTCGGCCCGCAGGCCGTGCAGCAGGCCGTCGAGCACCGCTTCTTCGTGCGCCGAGAGGTGCAGCGCCTCGTGCACCTGGTAAGAGAAAAAGTTGTAGCTGCCGATTTTTTTGCCCAGCGGGTGCCGGTGCAGCAGGTCGGGGTGAAAAACCAGCATCCAGCCCTCCAGCTCCGACGTGTCGACGTCGGCCGGGGCCGTGCAGAGCTGGCCGGGCGCGTAAAAGGCCAGTACGCCCTCGCTGTAGTCGTAGGCAAGCTGCCCGTAGCGCAGCTTACCCTTGAGGTTTTTCTTGAGCGAAATAATGTAGAGCTGGCGCAGCATGAGGCCGGGCGGCGGCCGGTGGGTGGTCGGCGTCAGGTCAATCACGGCGAGCAGCGGGTGCGTGGGCTTGGGGAAGCCAAAATGCTCGGTAAATGCGCTGACGGAGTCGATGAGCAGAAAGTCTTTGGCGGTGGGTTTCATAGTTTTTTAGCTGTTAGCCGTTGGCTGCTGGCTATTGGCCCTGATTGTCTTAGGCGGAGCTAACGGCTAATAGCCAGCAGCTAACAGCTCAAAACAAATCTACAGCCCCGCCGGATACGCCGCCCCCGCCGCACTGCCCACCGGCATAATGGCAGCCAGCTCGGCCAGCTCCGCCGCGCTGAGCGCAAGGCTGGCGGCGGCCACGTTTTGCTCCAGATACTTGCGGCGCTTGGTGCCGGGAATGGCGACCACGCCCTGCGCCAGCACCCAGGCCAGCGCCAGCTGCGCGGCGGTTACGCCTTTGGCCAGGGCCAGCGCTTCCAGCTTTTCGACCAGCGCCAGGTTTCGGTAGAAATTCTCGCCCTGGTAGCGCGGAAAAAAGCGCCGCGAGTCGGACGCCTCAAAGTCGTCGGGCGACTTGATTTCGCCCGACAAAAAGCCCCGGCCCAGCGGCGAGTACGCCACGAAGCCGATACCCAGCTCTTGGGCAGCTTGCAGGATACCTTCTTCTTCGGGGCGGCGGTCGAAGAGCGAATACTCGGTTTGGAGGGCCGAAATGGGGTGCACGGCGTGGCCCCGGCGCAGCAGCTCGGGCGAGACTTCGCTCAGGCCCAGGTAGCGCACTTTGCCTTCTTCCACGAGGCGGCTCATGGCGCCCACGGTGTCTTCGAGGGGCGTGTTGGGGTCGACGCGGTGCAGGTAGTAGAGGTCGATGTAGTCGGTATTGAGGTTGCGCAGGCTGCGCTCGACGCTCTTGCGCACGTACTCGGGGCGGCCGTTGTAGCCGCCGGTCCACTGCTCGTGGTCATCGACCTCGAAGCCGAATTTGGTGGCCAAAATGACGTGCTGGCGGCGGCCGGGCAGCACTTTGCCCACCAGGCGCTCGTTCAGCAGCGGGCCGTAGAGGTCGGCGGTGTCGAGCAGGTTCACGCCCAGTTCGAGGGCGCGGTGCAGGGTGGCGAGGCTCTCGGCTTCGTCGGCCGCGCCGTACACGCTCATGCCGTTCACGCCGCCGGTCATGCCCATGCAGCCCAGGCCTTCGGCCGATACGCGCAGGCCCTGGCTGCCCAGGGCTACTTGCTTGATGGTGCTCATAAGTAGATTGTTAAGGAGCTGGTAAGCCCGAATGTTTTACTGCCCAAAGGTCCGGCCTCGCCTAAAAGCCAGGGTTATACAAACCACCGCTTCTGCTATACAAAACGCGGGTGCCTGCGCAAGCCGCAGCGCCTCACTCATCCCAGCCGGCGCCGCAAGGCAGCCGCAACTAGCGGGCGTATCTTTGCGGCCCTAAAAACCGCCTTGCCCGCCGCGCCGGCGGCCCACGCTTATCCCGCTTTGCTATTCCGCTATGCTATACGTTAGTCGCCGCGAGCATTTCAATGCCGCCCACAAGCTCTACAACCCCGCCTGGACGCCCGAGCGCAACAAGGAGGTTTTTGGCCCCTGCGCCAACGAAAACTGGCACGGCCACAACTACGAAATGATAGTGACCGTGAAGGGCCAGCCCGACCCCGACACCGGCTTCGTGGTGGATTTGAAAGCCCTGAGCGACCTCATCCGCACGCACATCACCGACCAGGTCGACCACAAAAACCTGAACCTCGACGTGCCTTTTCTGCAAGGCCAGCTCGCCAGCACCGAAAACCTGGCCGTGGCTTTCTGGCAGATTTTGGTGCGCGAGCTGCCCGCTATCACCGGGGCGCAGCTGCACTGCATCAAGATTTACGAAACGCCCCGCAACGCGGTGGAATACTATGGCGGGTAGTCAATTATCAGTCATCAATTATCAATTATCAGCTCTTCTGGCAAGCTATTGGTTTGAGAGCTTAATTGCTGGTTGATAATTGATAACTGATGATTGATAATTGAAAAAATGAAATACTACCTCATTGCCGGCGAGCGCTCCGGCGACACCCACGCCGCCCACTTGCTGCACGAGCTGAAGGCGCAGGACGCGGCGGCCGACTTCCGCTACTGGGGCGGCGACCTGATGCAAGCCGAGGGCGGGCACCTGGTGCGCCACTACCGCGACCTGGCCGTGATGGGGTTTTGGGAAACGGCCACGAGCATTCTCAAGTTTCGGGGGTATCTGAAAGAGTGTCAGGCCGATATTCTGAGCTATAAGCCCGACGTGCTGGTGCTGGTCGATTACGGCGGGTTCAACCTGCGCATGGCGGCCTGGGCCAAGGCGCACGGCGTGCAAGTGTACTACTACATCTCGCCCAAAATCTGGGCCTGGAACCAGCGCCGCGTCGAGAAAATCAAGGCCCACGTCGATAGGATGTTCGTCATCCTGCCGTTTGAGGAAGAGTTTTACCAACGCTTTGACTACAAGGTCGATTATATTGGTAATCCCACCGCCGACCAGGTGGCCGACTTCGTGCCCAACCCGGGGTTTGAGGCCCAGCACGGCCTCGACCCCCAAAAGCCGATAATCGCGGTGCTGCCGGGCTCGCGCAAGCAGGAAATCGAGGAGATGCTGCACGAAATGCTGGCCGTGCTGCCCGCGTTTCAGGAGTACCAGTTTGTGGTGGCCGGCGTGAGCAACCTCGACCGCACGTACTACCAACACTTTGAGCGCAATGGCATCAAGCTGGTGTTTGACCAGGCGTTTGACCTGCTGAGCCGGGCCAGCGCGGCGCTCGTGACGAGCGGCACCGCTACGCTCGAAACGGCGCTTTTTGGGGTGCCGCAGGTGGTGTGCTACCGCACCAGCGCCCTTACCTACCAGGTGAGCAAGGCGCTGATAAAGGTGCCGTACATCTCGCTGGTTAACCTGATTATGGGCCGCGAGGTGGTGCAGGAATTCATCCAGAGTAAGTTCACGGCCCGCAACCTGCTCGACGAGCTCAAGCGCCTGCTGACGGACCAGGACTACATCGCCCGCCAGAAAGCCGGCTACGCCGAGCTGCGCGTCAAGCTGGGCCGGCACAACGCCGCCCGCCAAACGGCGGCGCTGATGGTGAAGTACTTGCGGGAGGAACAAGTTGCGCGGACTTTGTAGTCCGCGTCCGTAAGCGAGCCGTTGGGTAAACGCGAACTACAAAGTCCGCCTAACAGGTCCCGGCGAACTTTCGTCCCCGTCAGCGGTTAAAACAGCAATAATCCGGTGAGCCACTGCGGCTGGCCGAGGTTATTTCGCTCATGACCCTGCCGCTCCAGCCCCCACCCATTGCCAGCGCCGTGCGCACCACCGTGGCGCGCGTAACCGGCGCGGCCAGCATCCCTGCCACCGACCTGCTGGCCGTGGAAGCCCCGCTGGAAATCAGCCTGCTGCACGGCCCCGCCGCCCAGCGCCAGGCGCGCGCCCTAGCCGTGACCATGCGCACGCCCGGCCACGATGCCGAGCTGGTGGCGGGCTTTTTGCTCAGCGAGGGAATAATCAGCCAGCCGGCGGATATTCTGCACATCGAGCACCGCGCCGACCCTAGGCGGCCCGAGGAGCGCGGCAACGTGATACGCGCCGAACTGGCCCCCGGCGTAGCCGTGGAGCTGAACCGCCTGGAGCGGCATTTTTACACTACCTCCAGCTGCGGTGTCTGCGGCAAAACCAGTATTGCGGCGGTGCGCGCCACCGCCTGCCCGGTGCCACCCGCGCCGAACAGCCCGCAGGTGCCGGCCGCCCTCATCCACGCGCTGCCGGGGCGGCAGCGGGCGGCCCAGACCGTGTTTGAGCAAACGGGCGGCCTGCACGCCACGGCGTTGTTTTCGGCGGCGGGCGAGCTGCTGCTGCTGCGTGAAGATGTGGGCCGCCACAATGCCTTCGATAAAGTAGTGGGCGCCTCTTTGCTGAGCGGGCAGTTTCCCCTGAGCCAGCACGTGGTGCTGCTGAGCGGCCGGGCCAGCTTCGAGCTGGTGCAGAAGGCCGCGATGGCGGGCGTGGCCATCCTGGCGGCCGTGGGCGCGCCGAGCAGCCTCGCCGTGGAGGCGGCCGACGAATTTGGCCTGACCTTGCTGGGCTTTGTGCGGGAGGAGCGGTTTAACATCTACACGCACGAGCAGCGTATCAGTCAGTGAGTTATGAAGTTGAGATTAGAGGAGAACTCATTGCGCCTGCGCCTCTCGGCGGCCGAGGTGCAGCAGTTTGCCCACACCGGGCGCGTGGCGTACACCATCGTTTTCGGTTCCGGCGCTGACCAGACGCTGGAATATTCGCTCGAAAAGCTGCCCGCTACCGCGGCGGCCACCGCAGTGCGCGTGCGCTACGCCGCAGGGGCGCTGGCCGTGGAAGTGCCCGCTGCCCTGGCCCAGGAATGGGCAGAAACCGAAAAAAATGGCTTTTCGGCGCAAATCGTTGTCGCTGAGGGACGCGAATTACGTATCCTGGTAGAAAAAGACCTCGACTGCCGCCATTAGCTCTGCGCTTGGTCGCGAGCATCCCGGCTGGCTAACTTTAGCTTTATCCCGCCCTTACTACCTCTATGAACATGGAAGATTCCCCCATCTCCGACGCTAGCAAAGCTGGCCAGCTGCACCAGCAAAAAGCCGCCGACGCACCCCTGAGCGGCGAGCGCCCCGACCAGGGCGAAGCGCCCGTAGCCGACTACGAAATTCCAGCCGCCGACAATCCCGTGAAAGCTGAACACGAAGAAAATGCCGGCGCGCCGCCGGCCCACGAGCACATTCCGGCCCCGCCCACGGCCGAGGCCAAGTACCTGTACCCGGTACTGGCCCAGCCGCCCGAAGCCCTCACCGGCCTCAAGCTGGAGCCGCGCGCCAAAATTGCGGCTGGCGTCACGGCCGTTATCAAGTCCATGCAGTTTAGCTGGAGCGAGGGCGGCGTGGGGCGCGGCACCAAAGCCCTGCTGGGCCTCAACCAAAAAGACGGCTTCGACTGCTCGTCGTGCGCCTGGCCCGACCCCGACGAGCACCGCTCGGTAGCCGAGTTTTGCGAGAACGGCGCAAAGGCTACGGCCTCCGACGCTGATGACAAAGCCGCTGGCCCCGAGTTCTTTGCTCAGCACAGCCTGGCCGAGCTCTCGCGCATGACCGACCGCGACCAGAACAACGCCGGCCGCCTCACGCACCCGCTGGTGAAGCGCCCCGGCGGCACGCACTACGAGCCCATCGAGTGGCCCGAAGCGTTCCAGATTGTGGCCGATGAGCTGAACGCGCTGGCCTCGCCCGATGAGGCCGTGTTCTACACCTCCGGTAAAATCCCGAACGAGCCGGCCTTCTTGTTTCAACTCTTCGTGCGGCAGTTTGGCACCAACAACCTGCCCGATTGCTCCAATATGTGCCACGAGAGCAGCGGCTCGGCTCTGAGCCCGACGCTGGGCTTGGGTAAGGGCTCGGTTACGCTCAACGACTTTTACGAAGCCGAGGTGATTCTCGTCATCGGCCAGAACCCCGGTACCAACCACCCGCGGATGCTCTCGGCCTTGCAGCACGCCAAGCGCAACGGAGCCAAGATTATCAGCGTTAACCCGCTGATTGAAGCAGGCTTGAACCACTTCAAGAACCCGCAGGATTTCATGAACCCGCTGCGCGCCCTGGGTGCGCTGATGGGCGACGGCACGCCCATTACCGACCTCTACCTGCAAGTGCGGGTTGATGGCGACATGGCCCTGCTGCGCGGCATTATGAAGCATTTGTTTGAGGCCGAGGACCGCAACCCCGGCCAGGTCGTGGACCGGGCTTTCGTGGAAGAGTTTACCACTGGTTTTGAGTCATTCGAGCAGAACATCCGCAACACCAGCTGGGAAGAAATTGAGGAAATCAGCGGCATCAGCCGCGCCCAGTTGCTGGAAGCCGCCAATATGTTGGCCACCAAGCAGAAAATCATCACCTGCTGGGCGATGGGCGTGACGCAACAGCGCCAGGGCGTGCAAACGATTCAGGAAATCGTGAACCTGCACCTGCTGAAAGGCGCCATTGGCAAGCCCGGCGCGGGCACCTGCCCGGTGCGCGGCCACTCCAACGTGCAGGGCGACCGCACGATGGGCATCTGGGAGCGGATGCACGCGCCGTTTCTGGACGCGCTCGACAAGGAATTCAACTTCAAGTCGCCCCGCAAAGACGGCTTCGACGTGGTGGAAAGCCTCAAGATGATGAACGCCGGCAAAACCAAGGTGTACTTCAGCCTGGGCGGCAATTTGCTGGCCGCCGGCCCCGACACCGAGTTTATCGCCGAAGGAATGCGCAAGCAAAACCTGACCGTGTTCGTGGGCACCAAGCTCAACCGCGGCCACCTCGTGACCGGCAAGACCAGCCTGCTGCTGCCTACTTTCACGCACGTTGACATCGACATGCAGAAATCGGGGCACCAGATGACGTCCTGCGAAAACTCGATGGGCATCGTGAGCCAGAACAAGGGCATTCTGGAGCCGCTGGCCGGCGATATGCTGAGCGAAGTGGCCATTATCAGCGGCGTGGCTATTGCCACGCTCGGCGAGAAAACTACCACCGACTGGGTGGCCATGACGGAGAACTACGACGTTATCCGCGACCATATTTCGCGGGTTATTCCGGGCTTCGAGCGCTTCAACGAGGGCCTGCGGCAGCCCGGCGGCTTCTACCTGCCCAACGGCCCCCGCGAGCGCAAGTTCACGACCAAGAACGGCAAGGCCAATTTCACCACCACCGAGCTGGAAAAATACAGCGTGGAGCCCGACCAGCTTATCTTGATGACGGTGCGCAGCCACGACCAGTTCAACACGACCATTTACGAATACAACGACCGCTACCGGGGTATCCACAACGAGCGCCGCGTGCTGTTTATGAACAAGGAGGATATCGCTGCCCGCGGCCTCAAGGCCAAGGACCTCATCGACATCACGAGCCACTACGAGGGCGAGCAGCGCACGGTGGAGAAATTCTTGGTGGTGCCCTACGACATCCCGAAGGGCAACGTATCGGCCTACTTCCCCGAGGCTAACCCCTTGGTACCCATCACCAGCGTGGCTAAGGTGAGCAACACGCCCACCTCCAAGTACGTGGTCGTGACGGTAGCCCCGGCGAAGATGGAGAAGAGCCCGCAGGCCCAAAAGCCGCGCGCCGAAGCCGTGCCGGCTTAGTTATTAGCAAAGCTTGAGGAAAGCCCCTGGTGTTGCGCCGGGGGCTTTTTCTTTCGGGGTAGCGCCAAGCGCTGCTTCGCGGAACGCCTGGTAAGCTTGCCGGGCGAGACGCGAAGCAAGGCTTCACGCTACAACCTCAACCATGACTAGCTATACCAGATTAGCAAATTAGTCCCGCCGCCAGCTTGTGCGCCAAGCTGCTTCGGCTACCTTGCGTGAGCCTAGCGGCTTACACGTCACTTTTCACCACTCTCACCCTTCACATTCCCACTATGCCCGATTTTTCCGCTGGGCTGCTTGACCGCAGCCGCACCATTGCTGGCCCCGGCTACAACCGCTGGCTGGTGCCGCCGGCCGCGCTGGCTATTCACCTGGCCATCGGGCAGGCCTACGCCTTTAGTGTGTTCAATAAGCCGCTGGGCTCGCTCATCAGTGGCGATGCCGACCACCCGGCCGCGGGCGACTGGACGCTGGCGCAGATTGGCATCACGTTTTCCATTGCCATCGTGCTGCTGGGCTTGTCGGCGGCGCTGTTTGGCAAGTGGCTCGAGCGCGTGGGGCCGCGCAAGGCCATGCTGGCCTCGGCGCTGTGCTTCGGGGGCGGCTTTTTGATTGCCTCGCTGGGCGTGAGCCTGCACAACATCTGGCTGGTGTATTTCGGCTACGGCTTCGTGGGCGGTATCGGGCTGGGTATCGGCTACATCTCGCCGGTGAGCACGCTCATCAAGTGGTTTCCCGACCGCAAGGGCGTGGCCACGGGCATGGCCATTATGGGCTTTGGCGGGGGCGCCATGATAGGCTCGCCGCTGGCCGTGGCGCTCATGAGCCACTTCAAGGGCAGCGCGCCGCAGGGCGTAGCGCCCACGTTTATCGCGATGGGGCTTATATATCTGTTGTTCATGCAGTTTGGGGTGTGGACCATCCGGGTGCCCGCCGACGACTGGAAACCCGCCGGCTACGTGCCGAGCGAGGAGCACAGCGCCCTCATCACCACCGGCAACGTATCGGCCGACAACGCCATCAAAACGCCGCAATTTTGGCTGCTGTGGGTGGTGCTGCTTTGCAACGTGACGGCCGGCATCGGGGTGCTCGAGACGGCCTCGCCGCTCATTCAGGAAACGTTTTCTAAAGCTGCGCTCGGCGATAAATTCGTAACGCCCGCCGCCGCCGCCGGCTTCGTGGGGCTGCTGAGCTTGTTCAATCTGCTCGGGCGCTTCTTCTGGTCATCGGCTTCCGATAAGCTGGGGCGCAAGCCTACGTATCTGCTTTACTTTGGGCTAGGTGCGGTGCTTTACGCTATCATTCCCACGCTGGGGCACAATTTGCAGCTAACGCTGTACGTGGTAGTAGCCTGCTTGATTATCAGCATGTACGGGGGCGGCTTTGCCACGGCCCCGGCCTATTTGTCCGACCTGTTTGGCAAGTACCAGGTAGGGGCCATTCACGGGCGTTTGCTCACGGCCTGGAGCACGGCGGCTATCCTGGGGCACTTGATAGTGAGTACGCTGTCGGAGCACGCCAAGGCCAACGGCCTCACCGGCGCGGCCGCCTACCAAAGCGTGTTCTACACGATGGCGGGCGTGTTGGCCGTCGGCTTCCTAGCCGATTTGGCCGTAACGGCCGTCAACGAGAAGTACCAGGAAAAAGGCCCCGTAACCATCGAGGCGGGCGGCCACTAGGTCGCTGGTCATCATCTTTTTATCTTGTCTGATTATGAATCCGAAAGCAAATTCTAACCCCACTGCTAAAGAATCGGCCGGGGGCTCGACTGTTTTGGCGTGGCTCTACGTGGGCGTGCCGCTGGCCTGGGGCGTTTCGCAGACGTTTATTAAGGCGCTGGCACTGTTTAAGTAAGCGTGCTTCATGCCAAAAAGCCGTCCGTTTCTTCTAGGAAGCGGGCGGCTTTTTTTATGGCTCGCCAACCGGCGTTTCTCATCCCCCGCCTACCGATACGGCCACACCGGCCACGCCGTGCCCGCCGCGAACTGCGTCAGCTCAGGTGCCAGTTCCAACAACGCATCGGCCGCCAGCAGCCCGGCCAAATCGCCTGAGCCGGCCGTGGGCGCGGGGTGCGCGAGCAGGCGGCCATCGGGCGCGTTTTCTAGTCTGACGGCCAGAAAATAAGTGAGCGCGGGCTTAAATTCTACCGCCTC
>JAKONR010000457.1 GCA_022701825.1 Hymenobacteraceae bacterium
TGAGCAGGGCCGTGCAGCCCGGCGGGGCCAGCAGGTGGGCCACGGCCAGCCCCTCGATGTTGGCGAAGGGGTGAAAGAAAAAATCGGCCCGCACCCACTCGGGGCGGGGCTGCTCGTCGAGCGAGAGCGGCAGCAGGCGCGGGCTTTGCAGCTCTAGCAGCAGGGCTTCCTTGGCCGCGTAGGCCGAGGGCATGAGGAGCGGGGGCGCAGACATAGGCAAAAAACCGTAAAAAGCGGCGGGCGGGCCGCTAGCGTGGCAGGGTATCAAAGCCGGGCGCGGTGGCCGGCGGGCGCGGGCGGGCGTGCTGCCCCGTCAGCAGGGCCTCGATTACTTGCAGCTGGGTTTGCACCGTGTGCATAATCACGCTGAGCTGGCTCAGGGCCGTGCGCACGCCCCCGATTACCTCCACGCTCTTCACCTCCTGCTGGCGCAGCTCGCGGTTGATGAGGTCGAGGCGGTCGAGGGCCTCGCGCTCCTGCTCGCGGCTCTGGCGCAGCATGTCGGCGGCGTGGCCGTTGTCGAGGGCCTGCTGGAGGGCCCACTCGTGGCGGGCGGCGGCCACGGCGGCCGTGCACGATTCCTGGCGCTCGCGCAGCGCCTTTTCGGCTTTTAGATACAAACTCACGCACACGGCCACCAGCACCAGCACCAGCGCCCACAGCACCGCAAACAGCGGCCCCTGCTGGCTGACCTGGGTGGTGGCGGCGGTGGCGGCGTTGTGCGTAGCCTGCGTAAGCTCGGGTAGTTGCAGTAGGAGGGATAGGGGTAGCGACACGAAATATAAAGGATTGATGGTGAAATAGGTATAGGTTGAAATAGGTAAAATCAGATAAAGCCTGTCATTCAGAATAAAGTCCGTCATGCTGAGCGCAGCGGAGCGGAGTCGAAGCATCTCTACCGCTGAACCAACTTCTTACACTGCGCAACGAAGCGGTAGAGATGCCTCGGCTGCACGGACGCCAGATAAGCCTGACGAGCGCAGCCTTCCGACGCCCAGTATGAATGGTGCAGCTTCATGACGCCCGGCAACAAAGCGGTAGAGATGCTTCGACTCCGCTGCGCTGCGCTCAGCATGACGGGCGTAACTGATTGTCTAGCAGCGGCTATATAAGAAGCTCCGCTCAAATAGCCCCGGGCAGGTACTGAAAGTGCATGCCATCGGGGCGGGCCTTCCAGTCGGCCCCGCAGGTCCAGCCGTGGCGCCGCCACACGTTCAGGAAGGCCTCGCTCCACATGCCGGGGCCGCCCTTGGGCCGGCCCAGCGGGTTGAGGGCCGCGTTGAAGTCCAGGGCCAGCCCCCAGCTGTGGATGCTGTACTCGGCCAGGCCGCGCTTGCAGCGCACCACCCAGCAGCCATCGTAGGTGCGCAGCTCGCGAATGAGGCCGGTGGCCACCAGCTCCAGCAGCACCTTGTCGAGGGCTGGCGCGGCCAGCCGGTGCAGGTACAGCGCCGTGATGGGCTTGCCCGCGAAGGCCGGAAAAAACGGCCGCACGGCCAGCGGCAGCGGGTGGCGCACCAGCCACTGGGCCGCGAAGGCGGGCAGGCTGGGGTTGCCGTAGGCTGCCAGGCAGCGTTGGGAGTCGGTCATAAAGGTAGCGTCGTAAAAATGATGGAATGCGGAAGGTGAATTAGCTCATCCGTCCGGCATAACAAGCAGCTAATCAGTTGCTGCTTAGTTGGCCTGCGCCGGGTGCGGCGGGGCTTCATTGCTCCAAAGCTCCTGTGTTGCCCGGGCCAGGCCAAATCCGGGGGAGTAGTTGCCCACGCGCTGGGGCATACTCACGGCCCGTCTTGCCGTGAGTGCTGCCCTGGCACCGCCACCCGCGCCCGCCCTGGCGCGGGTGGCGGTGCCAGCCTTTCCACCGGCCTCTTTCCCAAAATGCGCCGCCCCGCTGCGCCGCGCCGCCTCCCGCTTTAGTGCCCACCAGTAGGCCGGCCTGGTCGCCGCCGGCGCGCGCTCCGTCAGGCTGCGATTTTGTAGTTAATAGATTGATATAAAATAACTTGAAAGGCAAGTGTGCAGGTGATGGCCCGCCGAACAGCCCGCACTCACGGCAGGTTTTGCCGTGAGTGCGCGGGGCCGTTTGCGCCGCCTCCTAGGCCGCCCAACCTTTGCCCTACCAACTGCCCCGGGGTTTAGCAAGCCGGGCGCTTTTCGGCCTTGTTGGCCGCCGCCCGGCCGGGCGGCCCGGGCGCTGGCCCGGCCCTACCTCGTCATTCTGGCAACCTTCTTATGATTTTTGAAGCCCTTCAATTGCTGCGGGCCGAGCTGGCGGCCTACCTCGCCGACCCGCGCCGCGACACCCAGGTGCAGGTAGAGCTGGGCAGCCCCACCAACAGCCCCGACCAGGTGCTGCTGAGCCTGGTAAACGTGGAAGAAGAAACCACCCTGCGCAACAGCAGCCCCTACCAGCGCAACCCTGCCGGCGGCTACGACCTCGTGAATCCGCCCGTCTTCCTCAACCTCTACGTGCTGATAAGCGCAGGCGGCCAGGAGAGTGCCACTACCTACGCCACGGCCCTCAAGCGCCTGGCCTGGGTGGTGCAGTGCTTCCAGCAAAAAACCGTGCTCTCGCCCGCCACCCAGGCCGGCTTTGCCAGCGACGACCCCGGCGCGGCGCGCCTGCGCCTCTCGCTCGACCTCTACTCGCTCTCGTTCGAAAAGCTGAGCCAGCTCTGGGGCACGCTCGGCGGCAAGCAGCAGCCTTGCGTGCTCTACAAGGTGCGCGTGGTCGAGGAGCAGGGCGAAGGCCAGCTCGGCCACGGCCCCGAAATCACACTCATCGAGCGCCGGTCCGCCATTACGCCTTTGTCTGCCAACTGATAAGCCGCTTCACTATGTCGCCAGAAGTCTTTCGCACGGGCTACCACACCCTGTTTGAGGTGCAGCTGCTGCACCGCTATTTTCTCAACTTCGGCACCACCGAGTTCGACGTCGACCCCACCACGCCCAGCCTGTTGGCCACCTGGCGCGCCTACGACCTGCGCGAGTTTTGCCGCTTCGAGCCCAGCCCCGACACCCGCGCCCTGCTGGCCAATCAGCGCCTGCTGCTGCGGCCCCTCGCCGAGGGTTTTCGCGTGGCCCAGGCCCTCAACGCTGCCGGCACCGCGCCCGCCGTGCCGCTGGCTCCCGGCACGGGGCTCACCTTCTGGCTCTACCCCACCGACCCCGCCTGGCCCCTCTACACCGACCTGGGGCCCGGCATTGAGCCCGCCGACCTGCTGCCCGGCCCCATGGCCCCAGCCGGCCAAGTGCTAGTGCTGCCCAATTTGGCTACCGACCCGAATAAGCTCCTGACCCTGGAGCCCTGGCCGCTGACCGCCCCCCCCGACCGGCCCCTGGCCGTGCTGCGTCTTGTGCCGGACACGCACAACCCACTGTTTCCCACGCAGCACTTCCAGTACGTGTTTGCCAACCGCCACACTAGGTGGGAATACCAAGGTAACAGCGTCAATCCTGACCCGCTGCCGCTGGTGCGCCACGGGCGCGTGTCGCCGGGCGGGGCCTATGCCGCGCTGCCCAATCCCTCGCCCGCCACTACCGAGCGGCGCCTCAACGGCACTTACTACTCGCTCATTTACTAGTGTTTACTAATTCCAAGTACCCCTTTTACCAACCCCTTTCTCAACCCTTATGGCCAGTACGTTAAATCTTGGCACCATCAAGACCCCTGGTGTCTACATCGACGAAATGTCGTTGTTTCCGCCCTCCGTGGCGCAGGTCGATACGGCCGTGCCGGCCTTCATCGGGCCCACGCGCCAAAGCCGCAAAAACGGCCAGTCCATCCAGGGCGAGCCCACCCGCATCACCTCGATGGCGGAATACCGCAGCTACTTCGGCGGCGCGCCCGACCGCGACCTGGCCGTGACGCTCGACGCCAACAACGGCGTGCAGCGCATTCAGGCCGGCGAGGGCCCCTACCTCTACGACAGCGTTCAGCTCTACTTCGCCAACGGCGGCGAAAAGTGCTACGTGGTTTCGACGGGTAAGTATCAGGCCCCCCTAGTGCCCGGCGGTTTTACCGATGCGCTGGATGCGTTGAAAAAATTTGACGAGCCGACCCTGATTGTCATGCCCGACGTGGTCCGCATGTCGGCTGGGGACGCCCGGGATTTGCAGAGTGCAGCTACCCAGCACTGCCATACCATGCAAGACCGGTTTGCGATTCTGGATGTGCCCATGCAGAGCATATACAAAGCTCAGGCAACGGATATTAAAGATGAAATCGACGACTTCCGTCGTACCAGCACTATCCAGTATCCCAATTACGCGGCAGCGTACTATCCCTATCTGCAAACGAGCCTGCCGCTGACCGCTAACCTGAAGACCTTGAAGGTAGGAGGTGCCCCGCTGGCCGTAGCCGTGAATGCGGCCGGCGGCGACAGTGGTCCCATCAACGAGGGCATTAGCCTGAGTGATGAAGTGAAGGCGTTGCGAGAGCTTGTTCTTGTACTAGATGGCTACGCTGCCGCCCCGAATAAAGTGCAGTTTGTCCAAGCTGAACTTGGGGCATTCAACGCCATTACCGTTGCCAGCAATGCTGGGATTGGCATAATTGGCTCTTATAAGTCAGCCGCTAGCAAGCTGTTAACCGATATCGGCAACTTAACCAATGCCAGCCCAGCAGCTGATGTTGAACTTTTGTTTAGTCAATTCAGCCGTGGGATGAGCAGCCTGCAAACGCAGGTTGAGCAGGCGCTGGCCGCACAGCTGGCTACCCTCAAATCTACCTCGCCCATCTACGCGGCCATCGTGGCCGCCGCCGAGGCGCAGGGCGTGGTGGTGCCGCCGAGCGGGGCCATTGCCGGCATCTACGCCCGCACCGACGCCGACCGCGGCGTGTGGAAATCGCCGGCCAACGTGGGCCTGGCCTACGTGAACGGCCCCGTGGTAGCCATCACCGATGCCGAGCAGGAAGCCATGAACGTAGACCCCACGGCCGGCAGGTCCGTCAACGCCATTCGCGCCTTCAGCGGCAAGGGTACCCTGGTGTGGGGCGCGCGCACGCTGGCCGGCTCCGACAACGAGTGGCGCTACGTATCCGTGCGCCGCTTCTTCCTCATGGCCGAGGAGTCGATTAAGAAAGCCACCGCCCAGTTCGTGTTCGAGGCCAACGACGCCAACACTTGGGTGCGCGTGCGGGCCATGATTGAGAACTTCCTGACCCTGCAATGGCGCGCCGGCGCGCTGGCCGGGGCCAAGGCCGACAACGCCTTCTTCGTGCGCGTGGGCCTGGGCCAGACCATGACCCCCGAGGACGTGCTCAACGGCTTCATGATTATCGAAATCGGCATGGCCGTGGTGCGCCCCGCCGAGTTCATCGTGCTGCGCTTCGCGCACAAAATGCAGGAGGCCTAGCCCTTGCGCCCTGCTTCCCACGGCCCGCCGGGCCGGGTGGCGCCGGCGACCCTGGCGTAGCCGGCCGGCTCGCCCCCGTGGCAAGCACCCTGGCCAATACCAAGTGGCCGCGTGCTGCACAAGCCGGCCCGGCGCGGGTGCCGGCGCTACCCGCCCCGGCGGGCCACCGGGCAGCTTCACTTTATAAAATTTCAGTTTTCCCGCCTTTTTCAATCATGGCAAATTATCCCATCCCGAAGTTTCATTTTCAAGTAGAGTGGGGCGGTTCTAAGGTGAGCTTCACCGAAGTAACCGGCCTCAACGTCGAAGCCGACGTTATCGAGTACCGCGACGGGGCTTCGCCCGAGTTTCACAAAATCAAGATGCCGGGCTTGCAGAAGTTTTCCAACATCACGCTCAAGCTCGGTACCTTCCAGGGCGACAACGACTTCCAGGAGTGGTGGAACACGGTGGCCATGAACACGGTGGAGCGCCGCGACGTGGTCATCAGCCTGCTCAACGACAAGCACGACCCGGTGGTGGTGTGGAAGGTAA
>JAKONR010000458.1 GCA_022701825.1 Hymenobacteraceae bacterium
GCCAGCGCCTGGCCGAGCTGCTGATTGACGATGGCCACGACGTGGCCCTGCTCACCCGCGACCCGGCCAAAAGCAGCCATTTCCGGCTCTTCGGCTGGGACCCGGCGGCCGGCACCATCGACCCCGCCGCCCTGCCCTACGCCGACTGCATCGTGAACCTGGCGGGCAGCAACGTGGCCGAAGGCAAGTGGACGACCGCCCGCAAGCAGGAAATCCTGCGCAGCCGCCTCGACGGCCTGGAGCTGCTCCAGCGCGAGCTGGCCAAGAGCGGCCACCACGTGCACACGCTGCTATCGGCCTCGGCCATTGGCATCTACGGCGACCGGGGCGACGAGCTGCTGCACGAGAACTCGCCCACCGCCGCACCCGGCGACGATTTCTTGGCCGACGTGGTGCTGCAATGGGAGGCGGCGGCCCGCGCCATCGAGGCGCCCGGCCGGCGCGTGGTGCTGCCGCGCATCGGCATCGTGCTCAGCCCCGAGGGCGGCGCGCTGGTGCCCATCGCCAAATCCGTGCGCATCGGGGTGGGCGCGCCGCTAGGCTCGGGCCGGCAGTACATGAGCTGGGTGCACCTCGACGACCTGTGCCGCCTGCTGGTGCAGATGCTGCGCGACGAGCTGTGGCACGGCGTGTACAATGCCGTGGCTCCCAACCCAGCTACCAACCAGGAGTTTACCGAAACCCTGGCCCAGGTGATGCACAAGCCCTTGGTGCTGCCTAAAGTGCCCGCCTTCGGCCTCAAGCTGGCGATGGGCGAGATGAGCGAAATCGTGCTGGGCTCGCAGCGCGTGAGTGCCGACAAAGTGCTCAGCCAGGGCTTTCAGTTCGAGTTTCCAACGCTGCGCGCGGCGCTGGAGTCGTTTTACGAGTAAGGGCTGTAAAACGGAGTGGCACTCCGTTTCGCGTTAGGGCTACTCAACCTTACGCGCAACGGAGTGCCACTCCGTTTTACAACCTACCCCACTATCAGCTCCGTAGCCGCCGCCAAATCGGCCACGCGGGGCTCGTAGGCCACCTGCTCGCTATGGCCCACCAGGATGCCGCGCACGCCCACCCGCGCCCCGGCCTCCATATCGCGGGCGCGGTCGCCCACCAGCCAGCTTTGGGCGGGGTCGATAGTGAAGCGGGCAATCGCTTTTTCGAGCATTCCCGAATCGGGCTTGCGCAGGATGGACTCGCTCACCGACGGGTGGTTTTCAGCAAAGTATAGTGCGTCGATAATGTGGCCGCAGGCCTGCTGCAAGATGCTGTGGCACTCCTCCACGTGGGCGCGGGTGTAGAGGCCTTTGGCAATACCGGCCTGGTTGGTAACCACGATGAGGTGGTAGCCGGCCGCCTTGAGGCGGCGCAGGCTTTCGGGCACGCCGGGCACGATGCGGAAGCGCTCGGGCGTCCACACGTAGTCGCCCATTTCTTCGTTGAGGACGCCGTCGCGGTCCAGGAACACGGCTTTATGCATAATCTTTAGCTGCTGGCTGAGAGCTAATGGCGGTTAGCTTTCTCCTTATAAAAAAACAAAGCTATCAGCCAATGGCTATTAGCTAACAGCCCAAAACCTATGCATATTGCCATTATCGGCGGCGGCCTCACGGGCCTCACGCTGGCCTATTACCTCCAAAAAGCGGGCGTGGCCTACGACCTCTTTGAGGCCAGCGCGCGGCCCGGCGGCAACCTGCACTCGCCCCTTGAGGCCGCCGGCTACCAGCTCGAAGCCGGCCCCAACTCGCTGCTGCTGAGCCCCGAGCTGGAAGAATTGCTGCAAGAATTAGGCTTGCAGGAGGCCATTCAGGAGGCCGCCCCGGTGAGCCAGCACCGCTACGTGCTGCGCCATGGCCAGTACCAGGCGCTGCCTGCCTCGCCGCCCAAGCTGCTGGCCAGCTCGTTTTTTGGCTTCAAAACCAAATTCAATTTGCTGCGCGAACTGCTGCGCCGCCCTGCCCCGCCCGTGCCGGGCGAAACGGTGGCCGCCTTTTTTGAGCGGCATTTTGGGCCCGAGGTAGTCGAGTACGCCGTCAATCCGTTCGTGGCGGGCATTTACGCCGGCGACCCGCGCGAGCTGCTGCTTGCGCTCACCTTTCCGCAGCTAGCGGCGCTGGAGCAGCAGTACGGCTCGGTGCTGCGGGGCTTCGCGGCCTCGCAAAAAGGCAAAACCGGCCAGCGGCGGCGCACCATCACGCTGCGCGGCGGCGTGCAAACGCTCACCGCCGCGCTGGCCGCCCGCCTCACCAATTACCACCCCGGCCAGGCCGTTCAGGCCGTGCGCAAGGAGCCGGCTGCTTCGCAAGCAGCCTTGGTTTATCACTTGACAATCAACGGGCAGCCAGCGCCCCGCCCTTACGCGCACCTGGCCCTGGCGGTGCCCGCCTACGCGGCGGCCGAGCTGCTGCGCCCGCTGCACCCGGCCGCCGCCGAGGCGCTGGCCGCCGTGCGCTACCCGCCCATGACCCTGGTGTACTCGGCCTACGACCGCCCGCAGGTAGCGCACGAACTGGTGGGTTTTGGGGCCCTAAACCCCAAGGTGGAAGGCACGTACTCGGCCGGCTCCATCTGGACCAGCTCCATCTTTCCCGACCGCGTGCCGGCCGGGCAGGTGCTGTTCACCAGCTTCGTGGGCGGGGCGCAGTTTGCGGCCCAGGCCCAGCAGCCCGAGGCCGCGCAGCTAGCGGCCGTGCACGAGGAGCTGAGCCGCCTCTACGGCATCGCGGGCGCGCCGCGCTGGCAGGGGCGCTATTTTTGGCCGCGCAGCATCCCGCAGTTCGACCAGCACCTGGCGGCGGCGCGGGCGGCCGTGGCCCCGCTGGCGGCCCAGGGCATCGTGGCCGTGGCCAACTGGCAAGCCGGCGTGAGCGTGCCCGACTGCGTGAAGCACGCCCGCAAGGTGAGCGCCGAGCTGGCGCGTGGTGACGTGGCGCACCGGTAAAATAACAGGCTTGCCGCAACGGCGGCCGGCAGCCGGTGTCCTTCGCCAGCTAGTTCCGCACTTATTCCACTAGCCGTTCACGCACCATTTCACAGCTCGCCCCTCACCCACTCGCCACCTCACCTGCGCTATCTTTGCCCGCCATGAGTACTACGGCCGCCGGACTGGTCTTGATTCCGACGTACAACGAGCGGGAAAACGTTGAGCTGATAATTCGGGCGGTGATGAGCCTGCCCAAGGATTTTCACGTGTTGATTATCGACGACGGCTCGCCCGACGGCACCGGCGCCATTGTGCGCGGGCTGCTGCCCGAGTTCGCGGGCCGCCTCTTTCTGGAGGAGCGCGCCGGCAAGCAGGGCCTGGGCACGGCCTACATTTTTGGCTTTCGGTGGGCGCTGGCGCGGGGCTACGAGTTTGTGTTTGAGATGGATGCCGACTTCTCGCACAACCCCCAAGACCTGCTGCGCCTGCACGAAGCCTGCGCCGTGCAGGGCTACGACCTGGCCATCGGCTCGCGCTACAGCGACGGCGTAAACGTGGTAAACTGGCCCATGAGCCGGGTGCTGATGTCGTACTTCGCTTCCAAATACGTGCGCGCCATCACGAGCATGCCCATTCACGATGCCACGGCGGGCTTCAAGTGCTACTCGGCCCGCGTGCTGCGCGCTATCGACTTGACTAAAATACACTTCGTGGGCTACGCTTTTCAAATAGAGATGAAGTGGCTCACCTACAAGCTGGGTTTTCGGCTCAAGGAAGTACCCATCATCTTCACCGACCGCACCCGCGGGCAGTCCAAAATGTCGTCGGGCATCTTCAAGGAAGCCCTTTTCGGCGTAGTGCAAATGAAGCTCAGCAGCTGGGTGCACCCGCCCAAACGAGTGAGTGAGTGAGTGAGTGAGAAGACGTGCGTCATGCTGAGCGCAGCGCAGCGGAGTCGAAGCATCTCTATCGGTGAACTAACTTCTAACGCATACCAGCGAAGCAGTAGAGATGCTTCGACTCCGCTACGTTGCGCTCAGCATGACCTACGACCCTACCCTAAACCTACCTCCTTGCGTATGTCCAGGGCCGACCCTGCCGCATGGAAAATACCCCGCTGTTCTGGATTTTATTTAACCTGCTCATCATCGGGCTCTTACTGCTCGATTTACTGGTTTTCAACCGCAAGGCGCACGCCGTTACGCTGCGCGAGTCGCTGCTCCAAACGGCCGGCTGGGTCACGCTGGCGCTGGGCTTCAACTTCTTCGTGTACCGCACTATGGGCCACGAGGCGGGCCTGCAATGGCTGACCGGCTACCTGGTCGAAGAAGCCCTGAGCGTGGACAATTTATTTGTCTTTCTACTCATTTTCAACTACTTCAAGGTACCCGCCGAATACCAGCACCGCGTGCTGTTTTGGGGCATTTTGGGCGCGCTCATTCTGCGGGCGCTGTTCATCGTGGCGGGCGCGGCGCTGCTGGCCAAGTTTCACTTTCTGTTCTACCTCCTGGGCGCGTTTTTGGTGTACACGGGCATCCGCATGGCGCTGAGCGGGGGCGAAGACCCCAACGTAGACCCGCAAAACAACCCCGTGGTGCAGTTTCTGCGGCGGCATTTGCCCATCACCACGCAGTTCGACAAGGGCAATTTTTTCACCTACCGCGACGGCGTGCGCTTCGCCACGCCCCTGCTGGTAGTGCTGGTGATGGTCGAAACCACCGACGTGGTTTTCGCCGCCGATTCTATCCCGGCCATCCTGGCCATCTCGCGCGATACGTTTATCGTGTACACCTCCAACGTGTTTGCCCTGCTCG
>JAKONR010000461.1 GCA_022701825.1 Hymenobacteraceae bacterium
CAGGCCCTCGTAGGCGGCGGGCAGGCTCACGGCAAACGGGCCGCTGGGCCGGTTGTCGGCGGGCACGCACAGTTCGGCCGTGAGCTGGCCGGTGGCCAAGTCGGCGTGCAGCACCTGCACCCGCCACACGGGGCTGGCGGCGGGCACCGGCGCTTCGGCCTCGATAAGGGCTTGCGCCTGCTCTTCGGCGCTCAGGCCGATGCCGGGCGGCAGCGGGCCAGTGTAGGCCGCGCCCGTGAGGTGGCGCACCAATTCGGCCACGGCCACGAAGCCGCTGGCGGCTTCGGCCGCCGTGCCGGGGTAGCTTTCGTGCAGCACCAGGTTGGCCACGAGGCGCAGGTTTTGGAGCTGGCGGCGCAGCAGCGGCGGCAGATTGTGGTCGTAAGCCACGAGGCCGATGGCCTGGCTGAGGTCGGCAAAGGGCGCTTCGCGGCGCTTGCACTCGTCGCGCAGCACTTTTTCCAGCAGCTGGCGCAGCTTGGGTAGCTGGTCGGCGGGCGTGGCGGCGGGCGCGCTGGCTAGCGCGGCGAGGCGGGCGTAATACGTTTCAAACAAAATCGGGCTCCTTTTTACTACCCTTAAAGGTAAGCGGACAGGGCCTAATACTGAACCTGTTTAGCCACTGGCTCCTTTGCAAGTAACTGTCAGGCTGAGCCCAGCGAAGTATCCCTGCCGTTTCGTTGAGCGCCCAAACTGCGCGGTAGAGGTACTTCGCCGCGCTCAGCCTGACGACCGTGGACCACTTTCGATTTCCGACATTGCCTGACCGCCAACGCGCTACCGTAGCATTAATTCCTTTACCAGGATAAAGGTGCCCATCGCCAGCGTAAACCAGCCAAATGCCGGCTTGAGCCGCGCCCCCGGAATGAAGCGCGCCAGGTAGGTGCCCAGCGCAATCCCCGCCAGGGCGAAGGCCCAAAAACCCAGCAAAAACGGCCACGCAACCGGCGTACCCGCAACGAGGTCACCACTGAAGCCGATGAGCGAGTTGAGGGCAATAATGGCCAGGGAGGTACCCACGGCTTGCTTCATGGGCAGCCGCGCCCCCAGCACCAGCGCCGGAATGATGAGGAAGCCGCCGCCCGCGCCCACGAAGCCCGTGAGCGCACCCACCACCAGCCCGATGCCCAGCACGAGCGGGTAGTTGCAGGCGACCACGGCGGGCGGCTCATTGGCTGGCAAAGTGGCCGCGCGGGGCCCGCTTATCATGGAGGTGGCGGCCGCTACCATCAGGCCAGCAAAGGCGATTAATACCAGTAAATCCTTCGTAACCAACATACTGCCTATCACAAACAGCTCGTGCGGAATGGCTGGCAGCAACACCTTGCGCACCCCAAACACGGCCAGCAAGGAAGGCAGCAAAAATACCGCCGCCGTGCGCAGCGACACCAGCCCGCGCCGCAAATAGCTCGCCGCGCCCACCACGGCCGTCGAGCCCACTACAAATAGCGAGTAGGCCGTGCTCAGCACCGGGCTCACACCCATCAGGTACACCAGCACGGGCACGGTGAGGATGGAGCCCCCGCCCCCCATAATACCGAGGGTGAGGCCAATAAAAATCGCCGCGAAGTAGCCGGCCGAGTGCAACATATTGCGAAAAATTGCCTAAAATTAGGCAAGCTTGGCCGTAGGCCGAGGCAAGCAGCTCGTGCCAGCCCCCTACCCCTACTTCTTACGCTTCTGGCAAAGTGAGGTGGTCTTGCTAACACAGGCCGTGGCAACTAGTACCTCCCACGGCTAATGATTGGCCAGACGCTTGCGGGTGGCTCGTTGCTGCCCCGCAGCACCCACTAGCTTTTAAAGCCGCCTGCGGGCGCTAAGCGCCGGGCAGGCTACGGCAAGCTAACGAGCCTTGTGGGCCTGCCACGCGCCTTGCCTGGCCGCTAGCAGCGCCAAGCTCAAATGCGACGCGTCGGCAAAGCTGCGCCTTTGGCACAGCCTCCACCTGAGCTACATACCCACGCCAAGTTGCGCGCGGCCACTGAGCAACCATTCCTGCGTGAACACGCAGATGCGCTGGCAGCGGAAGCCTGGGCTTCCGCTGCCAGCGCATCTGCGTGCACTGCCAAGCCAAGTTGTTTTTACTATTTTTTCTGCTCGGCTTGCAGCTCCGAGCGGGTCAGCAGTTCCACATCGACCACGCGGGCCGGAAACCAGACGGTCATCTCGCCCTTGCCGCGGTTGGCCCAGGCGTAGTACGGAATGGCAGTCAGCGTTTGGGGAGTAGTCTGAATAGTGTTGGCGGTCGCATCGACGCGCACGGCGGGCACGGTGGCAGTGAGCGTCGTCACGCCGTTCAGCAGCTCGGGGCGGTAGGTGGCGGTAAACGTGGCAGTCGGCGGCAGCAGCAGGTTGTTGGCCCGGCCCTGGTTGTCGGCCCACTCGGCGCAGTACATGAGCGGGCCGCGCTGCAAGGCCACCTTGCCCTGGTCGTTTTTCACGAGCGGGTTGGCCACTACCCGGCGCACGGCCATGGGCAGGGTCATCGTCACCACGTCGCCCCGGTGCCAGGTGCGGTCGAGCACGGCGTAGCCGTCGCGCAGCTGGTACGCCACGGGCTGGCCATTAAGCGTCAGTTGCACCTTATCGGCCGAGGGCTGGGCAAAGTGGTAGAGGTCCGAGGGAATGGCCTCGCCCTGGGCCCAGCCCGGCACGCGCAGGCGCAGGGCAAAGGCGGCGGCGCGGGCCGGGTTCACCGTGAAGTGCAGGCCGCCATCCCAAGGGTAGTTATTTTGCTGCACCAGCTCCACGCGCTGCTTATTCACGGTCAGGTTGCTGCGGCTGCTCACGAAGAGGTTCACGAACAGGTCGCGCCCGCGCTGAGCGTAGAGGTAGCCAGGCAGGCTCGGGAAGAGCCGGGCCAGGTTGGTGGGGCAGCACGAGCAGTCGAACCAGCCCGCCCGCGCCGGCTCGGTCTGCGGGAAGCCGATGCTGTTGGAAATCTGCATGGCGTTCGAGTAGAAGAACGACTTGCCATCGAGGCCCACGCCCGAAAGCAGGCCATTATAGAGCACCTTCTCCAGCACGTCCACGTACTTGCTCTGGCCGTGCAGCTGAAACATGCGCTGCTGCCAGTACACGTCGGCCACCGAGGCACAGGTTTCGTTGTAGGCCGTGGTGTTGGGCAGCTCATAATCGGCCCCGAAGCGCTCGCCGCTGGGCACCGCGCCGGTGCCGCCGGTCACGTACATCTTCTTGGCTACCATATTATTCCAAATACTGTCCACGGCAGTCAGCAGGGGCTTGTCGCCAGTCAGGGCGGCCACGTCGGCCATGGCCGAGTAGAGGTATTCGGCGCGCACGGCGTGGCCCTCGGCTTCGGTTTGGGCCACTACGGGTTTGTCGTCTTGCCAGTACGAGCCATTTTTCCAGGCGTCGGGGCTCTTAGGGTCGTAGCCTTTGTACTGGCCGCGGGCGTCGAGGAAGAACTTGGCCGTGGTGAGGTACTTGCGCTGGCCCGTGACGCGGTATAGCTTCACCAAGCCCATTTCCACTATCTCGTGGCCGGGGGCCACCAGGCGCTTGCCGGGGCCAAAAACGGAGCACACGAGGTCCGCGTTTTTGAGGGCGATGTCGAGCAGCGTGCGCTTGCCGGTGGCCTGGTAGTGGGCCACGGCCGCCTCGTAGAGGTGGCCCGAGTTGTAGAGTTCGTGGCTCAGCTCGCGCTCTTTTTCCCAACGCTCCTGGCCGGCCCAGGGGTGCGGGTGGGCGGGGTCGATGGTGCGGGCGGTGTAGAGGTAGCCGTCGGGCTCCTGGGCGGCCCCCACTTTCTTAATCAGCCCGTCCACGTACTCGGCCAGCTTTTGGTCGGGCTCCAGCGCCAGCGAGTACGAGGCCCCCTCGATGGTCTTGTAGATGTCGGTGTCGTCGAAGGGGAAGGTGGTGGCAAACTTACCTTCCTTGGCCGCGGCCATCTCGAAGTTCTTGACCCGGTTGGTGCTTTCGCAGCGGGCAAAAGAGGCCGGAATAGTGGTGTTCGTGTTGGTTTTGAGGCGCGGCAGCCAGAAATTATCCGTCAACTTGACCTGGGTAAACGGTACGGGCTGAATGGGGTAATCGAGCTGCTGAGCTAGCGCGGCCGGGCCGGCGAGCAGCAGGCCGAGCAGGTAAAGCTTGGGGGTGGGCATGGGGAAGGGTAGTTACTTGATAAATTGATGAAAGCAATGAGCATGATAAAGTCGCCGGCTCACAAGCAGGGTTCCGGCGGCGCAGCCGCCTGGCAGCCCTCGGCCCTGGGGCTGCGAAAAGCGGACTAGCTTGAAAGAAGCAGCACGCTTTGCTGGTGTAAAGTACCGACTGCCCAGGGCGGCAGCTGGGGGCCTTTTTCAGCGAAAGAAACCAGGATTTTCAGCATTCCCGCCAGCCTATGGCAAAACCACCAGCATGCGGCCCGGCTGCACGCTACCAGCGGCCGGCCTTTGCACAAGCCCCTCGGCAGCAGCTGCCTGAAGCCACCAAAATTTCGGCGGAAAGCGCCCAATAATTCGGCGGCGTGGGTTTAGCTGGGCAGTTAGCCGGTTACTTTCGCAGGAAAGTCTTCTGGCCCGCGGGCCTGGCGCTCCTCCCCTCTTCCCACCCGTTCTGCAGTATGCCGCTGGCTCGTTGCTTTTGCCTGCTTTTCGCCTTGCTGGCGGGGTGGCCGGCCGCCCGGCTGGCGGCCCAGGTGCCCGCGCCCACCGAATTTCGCTTCGAGCACCTGACGGTGGATGAGGGCCTGTCGCACAGCGACGCCGAGGCCGTCACCCAGGATTCGGCCGGCTTTATCTGGGTCGGCACCAACCGGGGGCTCAACCGCTACGATGGCCTCAGCCTGCGCCAGTACATGGTGCCGCCCACGCCCAGGGGGATAGTCAGCAACCGCATCCGGGCGCTGCTGCCGGGGCCCGGCGGGCGGGTCTGGATAGGCACCGAGCGGGCCGGCCTCAGCTACTACGACCCGGCCATTGACAGCATCCGGACTTTCGACCCCGGCAACGGGCCGGTGGCGGCCCGCGCGCTCCTGGAGTGGCTGGCCACGACCACCGTCACGGCCCTGGCGGCCGACGGGCCCGGCCGCCTGTGGGTAGGCACCCGGCAGGATGGCGTGTTTGCGCTGGCATTTGGGCTGGGCCAGCGCCTGCGCTCGGTGCAGCACCTGCTGCCGGCCCAGCCCGGCCGGGCGGCGGGCGACTATGCCATTGGCAGCCTGGTGGTTGATGCCGAGCATACCGTGTGGGTGGGCACCTTGCACCACGGCTTGCAGGTGGTGCGGCCGGGCAGCCTGGCGGCCGAGGCCACGGCCGTAGCCGACCCGGTGCAAGCCCTTTGCCTCGACCAGCGGGGCGACTTGTGGGTGGGCCTGGGCCAGCGCGTGCTGTGGGTGAGCGCCGCCCGCCGCCGCAATGGGCGCGACCTGGCCACGACCCCGCTGCCGGTTACTTTTCCCGACATTCAGGCCCTGCGCCTCGATTCCTTTCACCGCCTCTGGGTGGGCACGCTGTCGGGGCTGTACGTGTGGGTGGCCGGCCCGGCTACCGGGCTCGCGCCGCCCCTGGCCGGCGCGCCCACGCTGTTGCTGCCCCTTGACGGGCAGCCCTTTAGCCTCAGCTCCGAGCGGGTGCAGCGCCTGTTTGAAGACCGCACGCAGGTGATGTGGCTGTGCGCGTCGTCGGGGGGGCTGAACCGGGTGAACCTGCGCCAGAAGCCGTTTGGGCAGCTGCGGCAGCGCCGGGCCGGGCAAACGCTGCTGGCCAATAATTACATCAATGCGCTCTACGCCGAGCCCACCACCCACACGCTGTGGCTGGGCACCCGCAATGGCGTGGCGGCCTACGACCAGGTGCGCTGCACCTTCCGGCAGTACTTGAGCCAGAGCAGCTTATCGGCGCGGGGCGTGGACGTGGCCTGCATCGAGCACACCCGCGATGGCACCCTGTGGTTTGGCACGCGCGGGCACGGGCTGCTGCGCCTGCGCCGCCAGGGCGGGCGCGAGCAGTTCACCACCTTGGACGAGCTGCCCGGCGGCCAGCACCTGCGCGAAAGCAGCGTGGAGCGGCTAGTAGAAGACCCGGCCGACGGCACCCTGTGGGCGGCGACTTCGTCGGTCGGCTTGCTGCACCTGGGGCCGGATGGCCGGGTGCTAGGCTGCTATGGCCTACCGCATAATGCATTACCATCCAGCAGCTTCTCCTTTTTACTGGCCGACCCGCGCCAGCGGGTACTTTGGGCCAGCACCATCGGCCAGGGCTTGCTCAAGCTCGACATCAGCACCGGCACGCCCCGCTTGCTGCGGCAGTTTCGGCAGGTGCCGGGCCGGGCCGAGGGGCTGCAAAGCGACTTTTTGTGGCCGCTGCTGCTCGACCGCCGAGGCACGCTCTGGATTGGCACCATCGGGGGCGGCCTGCACCGGCTCGATGCCGACGCCAGCGGCCACGAAACCGTGCGCAGCCTGCGCAAATATGTGCCTGAGAGCGACGTAGAAAGCATTCTGGCCGACGATGCGGGCCAGCTGTGGCTGGGCGGCACCGGCCTCTACCGCTACCAGCCGGCCCGCCGCCAGTATTTGCGCTACGACGTGGCCGACGGCCTGACCAGCAGCTCCTTAAAGATTGGGGCCGCCGACCGCGGCGCCGATGGCACGCTCTATTTCGGCGGCATCAACGGGGTCACGTACTTCCAGCCGGCCCTCATTCAGCCCAATCCCTACGCGCCGGTGGTGCAGCTCACGGGCCTGCGCGTGGCCAACCAGCCGGTGGCCGTGGGCCAGCTGCTGCACGGGCGCGTGCTGCTGCCCCGGCCCCTGAACGCGCCGCAGACGGTGGTTATCAAGCCCTCAGAAAATGACTTCGCGGTCGATTTTGTGGGGCTTAACTACGCTAATCCGCTCAAAAACCGCTACGCCTACCAGCTCGACGGCTACAACCCCGGCTGGGTGTACCCGGCCCCCGGCCAGCGCACGGCCAGCTTCGCCAACCTGTCGCCCGGCCACTACACCCTGCGCGTGAAAGCCAGCAACGGCGAGGGCGCCTGGAGCGCCCCGGCCGCCACCTTGCAGTTTGAGGTGCGCGCGCCCTGGTACCGCACGCCCTGGGCCTACGCCCTCTACGCGCTGCTGGCCGTGGGGGCCGTGGCCCTGTACCGCCGCGTGGAAATGCGCCAGCAGGAACTACGCAACTGCTTGACGCTAAAGAATTTTCAGACTAAAAAAGAAAAAGAGCTCACCAACCTGCGGCTGGGCTTTTTCACCGACCTATCGCACGAGCTGCGCACGCCGCTCACCCTCATTCTGGGGCCGATGGAGGAGATAATTCGCCGGCCTACCGTGCCCGACCTGCCCGACAAGCTGCAACTCATGCAGCGCCAGGCCCAGAAGCTGCTGGATTTGGTAAACCAGCTCCTCGATTTTCGGAAGGTGGAAAGCGGGCACGTGCCGCTGCGGGCCGCCCTGGCCGATGCCACGCCCTTCCTAACCGAGCAGTACGCCAGCTTCCGCCACAAGGCGCAGGAGCGGGGCGCCCGCTACGTGCTCGATTTGCCGGCCGAGCCGGTGCGCCTCTACTTCGACCGCAGCAAGCTGGAAATCATCATCACCAACCTGCTGGCCAACGCCTTTAAGTACGTGGGCGAGCAGGGCCGCGTCGAGCTAACGGCCACGGTAGTGGGCCAGCCCACCGGCGAAGCCGGGTACGAAGCCGGCCAACTAGTGAGCAATTACTTAAAAATCACCGTTTCGGACACGGGCGCGGGCATCGCCCCGGCCGATTTGGAGCGCATTTTTGACCCATACTACCAGGCCGTACACACGCCCGCGCTGCGGCAGGCGGGCACCGGCATCGGGCTGACCTTGGCCCGGCAGTTTGCCGAGCGGCACGGCGGCCGGCTGCTGGTAGCCAGCACCTTGGGCGTAGGCAGCACCTTCGAGGTGCGCCTGCCGCTGGGCCAGGCCCACCTGGGCCCCGACGACCTGGCGCCCGCCGAAGCACCGGCAGCGGCGGCCGAGACCCGGGCCGATAGCCCCCCCGCCGAAGCCGCCACCGGGGCCCCGGCCCCCGACGCGCCGGCCTCGCCCGCCGGCCCGCCTCGCCTGCTGGTGGTGGAAGACCATGCCGAAGTGCGCGAGTACCTGTGCCAGCTTTTTGCCCCCAGCTACCAG
>JAKONR010000059.1 GCA_022701825.1 Hymenobacteraceae bacterium
AACCTCGACCCCTGCGCCCTCTACGGCACGCCCGCCCAGGTAAAAGCCGCCACCGAGGCCATGCTCACGCAGTTTGCGGGCGGCCCGCACATCGCCAACCTCGGCCACGGCGTGTACCCCGATACCAACCCGGATAACGTAAAAGTATTCGTGGAGACGGTGAAGGCGTGGCGCGGGTAGAAGTGCTTGAAATGAATTTCTATCCACTTCATAAAGCAGTCCTCCGTGCGGACGTTAAGGCGGTCCTGTTCTTGACGCAAGCGGGCGTGCCGTTAGATGAATTGGATGAGCTAGGGCATACTCCTCTGCACTGGGCTGTTTTTGGTGGCTATGAAGATATTGTGCAGTCCTTATTGGAAGCAGGGGCTAATCCCAATGCTTTTTCGAATGATGGAGTAACTCCCAAATGGCGGGCGCGCGATTTTGGCTTGATTGAAATTGAACTGCTGCTCACCCAATACGGAGGTAAGTCAGATACCAACGATGATTTCAACAGAGTAGCTTTTCAAGTATTCCACGAAGCAATGGGCTCGCCGCTACCGCAAGAAGAAAAATTAACTACAAAACCTGGCCTGTTGCAGTCATTGCTCCCGAATCTAAAAAGGTGTTGGAAGAATAACGTATAGAGTCATTTATGGAAGCCAAAGCCTCCAACACTACTTATCCAATGGATGCTCCTACCAAAGACAGCAACGGCAACCTGCTCGCCGAAGGCGATTCGGTCACCCTCATCAAAGACCTTAAGGTGCGCGGCTCGTCGCAGACGCTCAAGCGCGGCACGGTAGTCAAAAACATCCGCCTCACCAACTCACCCGCTGAGGTGGAGGGCCGCGCCGGGGGTAGCACGATGGTACTGAAAACTGAATTTCTAAAGAAAGCCTGAGTGCAATGGCAATTGTAACACCTGAGTTTGGGCTCGCTGGTACTATCCTATCGTTAGTGGTATCGGGCCTGCTGTTTCTGCTGTGGCGGCGGCTGTTTCGGCGGTTTTTTGGCTCCGAAACGACGGTAGTTATTGCCACGGCAGTGGTTTCCATCATCATGACGCCGATAGTCTTGCTGGTGCTGCTGTGGCTGTGGGCCCTGCTGACCAAGCACTAAAAGCCGGCTTTCTTATGCGCAGCGAAGAAGACAAAATGCTGGCCGGCGAGCTCTACGCCGCCTTCGACCCCGCGCTGGTGGCGGCCCGCACCCGCGCCAAGCGCCTGCTGCACCGCCTCAACGTGACGGAGTACGTGGTGGGCGACGCGGCCCGCGCCATCTTGGCCGAGCTGCTGCCCCACGCCGGCGAAAACCTGTGGATTGAGCCGCCCTTCCACTGCGACTACGGCCACCACATCTGCTGCGGCAGCAACGTGTATTTCAACGTGAACTGCGTGGTGCTCGACTGCGCCCGCGTCAGCATCGGCTCCAACGTGCTCTTTGGCCCCGGCGTGCAGCTCTACGCCGCCACCCATCCGCTCGACGCCGTGGTGCGCCGCACGCTGGAGTTTGCCCGGCCCATCACCATCGGCGACGACTGCTGGTTTGGGGGCGGGGCCATCGTGTGCCCCGGCGTCACGATAGGGGAGGGCTGCGTCATCGGGGCCGGCGCAGTCGTGACCAAGGACGTGCCCGCCTACTCGCTGGCCGTGGGCAACCCGGCGCGGGTAGTGCGGAGCTTGCGCTAACGCTTAAGCACCTTTAATACCGTCATGCTGAGCGGAGCGCAGCGGAGTCGAAGCATCTCTACCGCTTCGTTGCTAACGTTAGAAGTTACTCTGCTAAAGAGATGCTTCGACTCCGCTGCGCTCCGCTCAGCATGACAGGCGGTTTTTGGCGCGGCTATCGAAGAAAAGATTACAACTCCGCCGCTTCGGCCTCGGCCAATAGCAGCGGTTTCTCTATCGGCACCACGCCTACTTGCTCGCACACCAGCCCACCGCCCAGGTTGGCGAGCGCGGCCGTGAAGGCCGCTGGCTGCCGCAACGCCACGCAGCACGCCGCGATGCTGATAACCGTATCGCCCGCGCCCGACACGTCGGAAATGGTGCGCAGGTGGGCCGGCAGGTAAGTTTTCTCGTCGTCCTGCTGGGCAAATACGCCGTGTTCGGACAGCGTCACCAGCACGATTTCGGGCGTGAGCACCTCGCGCAGGCGGGCTACGGCGGCTTCGAAGCCGGGCCGGTCTACGTCGGGCGCGCCAAATTCGAGGGTGAGGCCCTCGCGCAGCTCTTTCAGATTGGGCTTGAACAGCGTGCAATGGCGGTAAGCCAAGAAGTTCTTCTTTTTGGGGTCAACCACTGTGGGCACGCCGCGCTCGCGGGCGCGGGCAATGCACTGGCTGATGATGCTTTCGGAGAGCACGCCCTTGTCGTAATCCTCAAAAATGACTACGTCGGCGCGGGGCAGCAGGTCGTCGTAGGCGTTGAGCAGCTGGGCGGCTTCCTCGGCGTTGAGGTCGGTTTCGACTTCTGAGTCGATGCGCACGAGCTGCTGACCCTGGGCCAGAATGCGCTGCTTGAAGGTGGTGGGGCGGTGCGCGCTGCGGATGAG
>JAKONR010000560.1 GCA_022701825.1 Hymenobacteraceae bacterium
GATGCCGTGATTCACCTCGCGGCCGAAAGCCACGTCGACCGCAGCATCACCGACCCGATGGCGTTTGTGAAAACCAACGTCATCGGCACCGTGAACTTGCTGAACGCGGCCAAAAACCTGTGGAAGCCCAAGGGCTACGAGGGCCACACCTTCTACCACGTGAGCACCGACGAGGTGTACGGCTCGCTAGATTTTGGCCCCGAGCTGTTTACGGAAGAAACCAGCTACGACCCGCGCTCGCCCTACTCGGCCTCCAAGGCCGCGTCGGACCACTTTGTGCGGGCCTGGCACCACACCTACGGCCTGCCAATTAAGCTCAGCAACTGCTCGAACAACTACGGCCCCAACCACTTCCCCGAGAAGCTGATTCCGCTGGCTATTCACCGCCTGCGCACCGGCCAAAAAGTACCGGTTTATGGCAAGGGCGAGAATGTGCGCGACTGGCTCTTCGTGAAAGACCACGCCACGGCCATCGAAGCGGTGTTCCACAAGGGCAAGCTGGGCGACACCTACAACATCGGCGGCGTAAACGAGTGGCAAAACCTGAAACTCATTGAGTTGCTGTGCGATGTGGTGGACGAAAAAACCGGCCAGGCGCCAGGGACTTCGCGCAAGCTCATCACGTTCGTTACCGACCGCGCGGGCCACGATATGCGCTACGCCATCGACTCAAGCAAAATCATGCGCGAGCTCGGCTGGAAGCCCAGCGTAACCTTCGAGCAGGGCCTGAGCCAGACGGTGGACTGGTACCTGGCCAACGAGGAGTGGCTCAACAACGTGACCAGCGGCGCCTACCAGGACTACAACCAAAAACAATACGCGGACCGCTAGCGTGGAATTAAGAGTTATGAGTTGAAAATCAGCAACTCCAGCTCCTATGACTTAACTCTTAACTCTTAATTTATAACTCTTACCTCACAACGTGTACGATTCTCCTTTCCACAATCAGCCGCTTACCGATACGTCCTTCCTCGTAACCGGCGGGGCCGGCTTCATCGGCTCCAACCTGGTCGAGTACCTCCTGAAGTACGGTGCCAAAAAGGTGCGCGTGCTGGATAACTTCTCCAACGGCTTCCGCAAAAACCTGCGCCTCTTTGAGGGCAACCCCGCGCTGGAAGTACTGGAAGGCGACATCCGCGACCGCGAGGCCTGCGCCCGCGCCTGCGCGGGCATCGACGTAGTGCTGCACCAGGCCGCGCTGGGCTCGGTACCGCGCTCCATCAACGACCCGGTGACCACCGACGAGGTGAACGTGGGCGGCTTCGTCAAGATGCTGTTTGCCGCCAAGGAAGCGGGCATTCGGCGCTTCGTGTACGCGGCTTCGTCTTCCACTTACGGCGACCATCCCGGCCTGCCCAAGGTGGAAGACCGCATCGGCAAGCCGCTCTCGCCCTACGCCGTGACTAAGTACGCCAACGAGTTGTACGCCGACGTATTTGCCCGCACCTACGGCATGGAGATTATCGGCCTGCGCTACTTCAACATCTTCGGCCCGCGCCAAGACCCCGGCGGGGCCTACGCGGCCGTTATTCCGCTGTTTATCGACGCCATTCTGGAGAATAACCCGCCTACGCTGAACGGCGACGGCGGCCAGACCCGCGACTTCACCTTCGTGGAAAACTGCGTGCAGGCCAACATTCGGGCGGCCCTCACCGATAACCCCGAGGCCGTGAACCAGGTGTATAACATTGCCGTCGGCGACCGCACTTCGCTCGTCCAGATGTACGACATCCTGCGCGAAGAAGCCGGCTCGACGCTGGAGCCCAAGTTTGGCCCCAATCGGGCGGGCGACATTCGCGACTCGCTGGCCGACATCTCGAAGGCCGAAACCCGGCTGGGCTACGCCCCGCAGGTACGTATTCGGGAAGGGCTAAAGCAAACGCTGAGCTGGTTTAAAGGCAATCAAGAGTTTATTAAGGAAAGAAATTGATAAATGATTGAATTGTCGTATGGTTAAATTGCCTGTTTAATTAGGCACTCCCAAACAATTTAACCGTCCAACCACAGCAATTCGGTAGTCCAACTTATGAAAGGCATCATCTTGGCAGGCGGCTCCGGCACCCGTTTGCACCCGCTGACCCTCGCCGTGAGCAAGCAGCTCATGCCCGTCTACGACAAGCCGATGATATACTATCCGCTGTCGCTGCTCATGACGGCGGGCATCCGTGACATCCTCATCATCACCACGCCCCACGACCAGGCGCAGTTTAAGAAGCTGCTCGGCGACGGCCAGAACCTGGGCTGCAACTTCCAGTACGTGGTGCAGGAGCTGCCCAACGGCCTGGCGCAAGCCTTCGTGCTGGGCGCCGACTTCATCGGCGATGATAAAGTAGCTTTGGTACTGGGCGACAACATCTTCCACGGCGATGGCATGGAAGAGCTGCTGAAAGCCAACAACGACCCCGACGGCGGCGTGGTGTACGCCTACCACGTGCTGGACCCCGAGCGCTACGGCGTAGTCGAGTTTGATGCCAACAACATGGCCCTCAGCATCGAGGAGAAGCCCGCTAAGCCCAAGAGCAACTACGCCGTGCCGGGCCTGTATTTCTACGACAACGATGTGGTAGAAATCGCCAAAAACCTGGAGCCCAGCCCCCGCGGCGAGTACGAAATCACGGACGTGAACCGCGAGTACCTGCGCCGCGGCAAGCTAAAAGTCGGCATTTTGGGCCGCGGCACGGCCTGGCTCGACACCGGCACCTTCGAGAGCCTGATGCAGGCCGGCGAGTTTGTGCGCGTGCTGGAGCAGCGCCAGGGCCTGAAAGTCGGCTCCATTGAAGAAGCCGCTTACCGCCAAGGCTTTATCGATGCCGACCAGCTCCGCAAAATTGCCGAGCCCCTGCGCAAAAGCGGCTACGGCAACTACCTGCTGCACCTGCCCGAGCAACTGGTTATTGGCATCTGAACCACGGATTAGAGCGGATTTTGCAGATGTAATAAGGCCGCCCATTTGGGCGGCCTTTTTTGCTTGATTTTTAGCTTGTAAGTGCTGTGCCTTATTGCCGAATGTCTACAAGCATCTACAAAATCTGCGTAATCCGAAAAATCCGCTTTTAATCCTCGGTCACTGATTAAGCACCAGCCGAAACGTCGTGCCCTTGCCCACCTCGCTCGCCTTCACGAAGAGGCGCCCCTGGTGGTAGTTTTCGATGATGCGGCGGGCCAGGGCCAGGCCCAGGCCCCAGCCGCGCTTTTTGGTGGTGTAGCCGGGCAGGAAAACACTTTCGAGCTTGTTTTTAGGGATGCCCTTGCCGGTGTCGGTGATGTCGATGGCCACCTGCGGCGGGGCGGGGCGGCGCGTCCACCAGCGGCGGCGGGGGCGCACGCGGCGCAGGCGGAGCGTAATGCTGCCGCGCCCATCCATGGCATCCACCGCGTTTTTGCAGATATTTTCCACCACCCAATCGAAGAGCGGCACATTGAGGCAAGCAGGCGTGTCGAGCGGCAGCTCGGTTTCGATAGTGAATTTCACCTTGCGCGACACGCGGCTTTCGAGGTAAGCGATGGCGTTGCGAGTGGTGTGGTACAGGTTTTCGGCCTTCAGCACCGGCACCGAGCCAATGTTGCTAAAGCGCTCCGTTATGATTTCCAGGCGCTTGATGTCCTTGCCCAGCTCCTCCACTATCGGCTCGTCGTGAAAGCGTTCGCTCTCGCGCAGGTAGCTCTGCCAGCCTACCAGGCTACTGAGCGGCGTGCCCAGCTGGTGGGCTGTTTCCTTGGCCAGGCCCACCCACACGCGGTTTTGCTCGGCCCGGCGCGAGTAGCTGAAGCTTAGGTAGGCCATTATGGCCAGCGAGGCGATAACCCCGAGCTGCACCCAGGGGTAGGTGCGCAGGTCGCGCAGCAGTACCGAATCTTGGTAAAAAATGTAGTTGCGGGTATTACCCGGCAACTCAATCACGATGGGCTGGTGGCGCTGCTGCATTTCTAGCAATAGCGCCCGTATTTGCCGCAGCGAATCGGCGGGAGCCAGGCCCGCGCGCAGGCTCAAGTTACGGGTGTCCACGATATTTTCGCCGTCGGTCAGAATAACCGGAATCGTGGTGTTCGCGTTGATAATTTGCTCCAGCAAAAAAGGCATGTTGGAGCTTTCTTCGCTGGTAATAATGTAGCGCAACGTCTTGGCGTACAAGTCAATCTGTTGTTGTTCGCGCTCCGACAGCCGCTGAATCAAACGCTTGGTGTACAGCATCGTTACCAGCCCCACCAGCAAGGCCAGTACCAGTATCAGCAGCTTAACCCGGGATTTTTGGTCGTATAAAGGAGTCAGCATAAGTAGTGCAAAGGTCGGGCCTTCCTTACGTTTGCAACGGCGAAACTAACCAGGTTGCTATTTAGAACTATTCCAAGTAGTAAGCATATTACACCACTGCCCTCCTTTTCCACCAATTCGCTCGAACCCACCGCCTCTTCTTACTGTTTTAAAGCCAGTATTTATACCGTAATTTTGCAGGCCGACCCTAGGTCGGCCCGTGCTATGTCCCATTATTTTAAAGCGGTTAGTTTATCCTTTAAGAAGGCTCCACTCGCCATTCGCGAATTGCTGTCGCTGGACGAGGCGGCGTGCCGGCGGTTTTTGCAACAGTTGCACAGCGACTTGCATCTCAGCGACTTGCTGGTGCTAAGCACTTGCAACCGCACCGAAATTTATTATGCCCACGACGCCGACCAGTCGGCTGCCATCATCGACGCGCTAGGCGCGCTCAAGCACCGCGCCGACATCGGCAATTTTGCCCCGTATTTTGACTGCTACCTCGACGCCGAAGCGGCTACCCGCCATTTATTTGAAGTAGCCATTGGGCTCGACGCGCAGGTAGTCGGTGATTTGCAGATTATTAACCAGGTAAAGCGCGCCTACCAGTGGTCGGCCGATGCCGACGTGGCCGGGCCGTTTTTGCACCGCTTGCTGCACAGCATCTTCTTCACCAACAAGCGCGTGCAGCAGGAAACCAGCTTCCGCGACGGGGCCGCCAGCCTGAGCTACGCCGCTTTGGAACTGGTAGAAGAATTGACCGCCGACGTGGCCAGCCCCCGCGTACTGGTAGTGGGCCTGGGCGAAATCGGTACCGACGTGTGCCGCCACCTGGCCGACAGCAAGGGGTTTGCCAGCGTCACGCTGTGCAACCGCACCCGCAGCCGCGCCGAAGAACTAGCCGCCGAATTTGCGCCCGGCCGCCTGCAAGTCGTTGATTTCGAGAATCTCACTACTGCCCTGCGCGAAGCCGACGTGGTTATCTCGTCCATCAATCGCGCCGAGCCGTTCTTCACCCGCGAGTTGGTAGCCCACCTTGAGGTATTAAGCTACAAGTTCTTTATCGACCTGTCGGTGCCGCGCTCGGTGGCCGCCGATGTTGAGCAAGTGCCCGGCGTGCTGGTGTACAACGTCGATGCTATCGAAAGCAAGGCTTCGGCCGCGCTGGAGCAGCGCCTGGCAGCCGTGCCACAAGTGCGCGCGCTCATCGATAGCAGCCTGGTTGATTTTGCCGACTGGAGCCGCGAAATGCTCGTGTCGCCCCTCATTCAGCGCATGAAAGCTGGCCTGGAGCACCTGCGCCAGCAGGAGCTCGACCGCTTTCAGAAGAAGGCGACGCCCGCCGAGGTGAAGCTGCTTGACGAGGCCACCCGCGCCTTCATGCAAAAAGTACTTAAGCAGCACGTGCTGAGCCTAAAAGCCGCCTGCCGCCGCGACGAAGCCGAGCAATTGCTGCCGCTACTCACCGAGCTGTTTGATTTGGAAAACCAGCCCGCGCTGGCTTAGCCAGTAGTTCTTGGGCTGGCGGTGCATACCAGCTACACCACAACTGAAAAGGGCCGCTTGGATAAGCGGCCCTTTTCGGTATAAGCTGATTGCTCAGATACTTTATTCAGAAAGCGTTTTCATAGAGGTGGTGGCTACGGCCTAATGACCAGCCACCTAGAGCATTAGAGTTTGCCGGAGTAATCTTCCAGCGTATCAATCACTTTCATGAGCTGCGGCACTGCCAGCGCATAGTATATTTTGGTGCCGATTTTGTTGGATTTCAGCACTCCCCGGTCTTTCAACGTGATGAGGTGCTGCGAAGCGATGGCCTGCGGCAGGTCCAGGGCTTGGTAGATTTCGGTAACGGACATTTGCTGGTCTTTGCTGCCCTTTAGCTTACCCAGGAGGTCGACAATTGCCAGCCGCTTGGGATGAGACAGCACCTTGAGCATAGCGGCCGCACGGTCTAGTTGTTGCGATTCGACACGCGAGTGCAATGGTTTCATTGATGTAGTTGTAGTGGAAAAAAAACTAGCTGTTAGTAATACGCTAGCGCAAAGAAATTGGTTCTTGAATACTTAATCCTTTAATTTATACTCCGTTACTTAGTTACCCAACTTCCTTTAAGGAAGACTTTAACAAGTAACGAACACTTATGTTCCGTAAGTATTAAATAATAGTTACATTAACTAATATTTGTCATTTTAAAGCCCACAAAAGCGATTGCCTGCCAGCTAGTTGCGAAGGCAAAAAAATGTGGGCCAAATGGCTAAGGCGGTAGCTGAGACTAGGCCTCCCTGCCTCCAAAGACGCGCTTAGTTTTAACTGGGCTGCACGTGCGTGCGTATCAGGCTTGTTTACTTAGTGCGGGGTAGCTGCTTCACCTGATGGAATTATTGCCTTTTTTAAACCGCGAAGAATTCGCGTTTCTGCACCGGCAGGTGCTTGGTAACGAACTACTGGACTACTTACTCGCGGCCGTCATTTTCTTGGTTGGCGTGGGCCTCAATCGCCTGCTTACTCGCTTGGCGAGCCGGCTACTCTTTCGGCTTACCAAACGCTATACTACGGGGGTGAGCGAGCAGGAGTTGCACGACCTGTTGATTCAGCCCCTGCGCACGCTGCTGTACCTAGCCACTACCTACTTGAGCTTCAGCGTGCTGCGCTATCCCATGCCACCGCTGGCCGTGAAAGGCGTAGAACCCTGGCCCAAAATGGTGCTACTCAATCTGTTTCACCTGGGAGTGATTGCCACCGTTGTGTGGGTGGTGCTGCGGCTGGTCGATTTTGGGCTGTTGGTGGTGGCGCGCCGCGCCGAACTGACGGCAACCACTGGCACCCGGCGGCTCGACAATCAGTTTTTGCCTTTTGCCAAAGACCTGCTTAAAGTGTTCATCATCATTTTGGGCGTACTAGTAATGCTGGGGCAAGTGTTTAAGGTCAACGTAGTGGGGTTTGTGGGCACGCTGGGCATAGGGGGGCTGGCGGTGGCTTTTGCGGCCAAGGAAAGCCTGGAAAACCTATTGGCTTCGTTCACCATCTTTCTCGACCAACCCTTTGGGGTGGGCGACCTCGTGACGGCCGGCAACGTCAGCGGCACCGTCGAGAAAATCGGCTTCCGGAGCACGCGCCTGCGCACGGCCGAAAAAAGCTTCCTAACGGTGCCTAACAAAAGCATGATTGATAAGCCGCTGGACAACCTGAGTCTGCGCACCTCGCGGCGGGTGGGTTTCACGCTGCTCTTCGACCAGAAGACAACTAGTACCCAGCTGCACGCCATCATTGCGGGTTCGGTGGAGGCCATCGTGGCCCACCCACTCGTGACCCAGGACGTGCAAATGAAATTCAACGCGCTGACTCCTAACGGCAAAGAAGTAACCGTGCAGTACTTCGTAGAAACTACCAGCTACGACGAATACCTCGATACCAAGGAAGACCTCAACTACCGCATCGTGGAAGTGGTGGAGAAAGAGGGCGGTGTTTTCAGCAACTGCCCGGTCCCCGCACTAGCCGCTAGTTAGGTTCTGATACCAAAAAAGGGGCTGGCTCCATCCGGAGCAGCCCCTTTTCTTCTATCTATACCCAGCAGGTGTGCGAGGGCTTAGCGGCCGCCAAAAAGGCCGCCTAGCAGGCTGCCCATACCGCTGCCCAAGATGCCCCCGCCGCCCGCGCTGCGCGGCTGCGAGTTGGGCTGCCCACCCAGGCCACCCAGCACCGACATGATGGAGCCCAGACCGCTGCCACCCAGCGAGCCTTGCTGCGGCAGGTTGCTGGTGTTGGCGCCACCACCGAGCACTCCGCTCAGCAGGCCGCCGCCAAGTAGCCCCCCCAGTAGGCCGCCCATACTGCTGCCGCCGCCCTGGCCACCGCCAAGCAAGCCCCCCAGCAGGCCGCCCATGTTGCCGCTTGGCTGCTGGCCGTAGCCAGCCGAGCTATTATTACCGCCGCCCATCACCCGCGAGATAACCATGGGGGCCACCACGCCGAGCAAGCCCGCCATGAGCGCGCCTTTTGGGATGCCCACGTTGCTCAATTTGTCGCCGAGCCCACTCAGAAACCCTTGCTTTACAGGGTCTTGCGCGTCGTGAGGCACATTGGCTGCTTGGTCTACTACGTTTTCGAGCGTGGCTTTTTGCTGTTCGTTTACGCCGAGGTAAGCGGCCATCTTGCTCACCATCGCCTCTTCTTCGTTGGAATAGGCGCCATCGGCACGGGCAAAGCTGATGAGGTCGGTAACGAGCGAAAAGCGCAGGTCGCTACCTTTGAGCGCATCAAGGTTTTGTTGAATAGTCTGGTTGCTTGAGCTTTGAGCCGCTTGAAGCACCTGCTGGGCCGCGCCCTGCGACAAGCCCGCCTGCTGCGCGAGGCTTTGCAAAAACTCCTGCTCGGGAGCCGAGGCTTGGCGGTCAGCCGTAGCCAGTGCCGCAATGGCGCTCAGATAAGCTGTTTTTTCGGGTTCGGCGTAGTTCTGAAGGAGTTGGGTTTCCATGAAAGAATAGAAAAGGATGTAGAAAAACTGGCCGAATGCACCAGCATCAGGTTCCGACCTAAACGCAGGTGCCTGGCATACGTTGCGGCTGTTCGGCCAAAGCAGCTTTTTAGCAAAAATTTTTAGTGCTGAGCCTGAAAAACTTACCTAGCCCGAATGACCTAAACAGCCTTTTTAGGGGCTTTTTTTTAGCGTCAGGCTTTGTCATTCCAAAAAATCCCCCCATCTTTGTACTCCCAAACGGCCACAGCCACTCGGGACAAAAAGGGAGATTAGCTCAGCTGGTTCAGAGCATCTGCCTTACAAGCAGAGGGTCACTGGTTCGAACCCAGTATCT
>JAKONR010000506.1 GCA_022701825.1 Hymenobacteraceae bacterium
AGGTCTCGTTGCCCCGGAACAGGTTGTTGGCGCCCGCCAGCCACTCGGCGGGCTGCTCTTCCAACAGGGCTTCGAGCTGGTTGCCCTCGCACGAAAACTCACGATTGACCTCGGCCGATAAGGCCAGCAAAAACTCCTGGCCGCCGCCCAACTCCAGCACCACGGCCGAGGCCTGGCCGTCGGGCGTGGCATACACGCGCACGGCCTGGCTCAGGGGCAGCAGGCCATCAAGCAGCCGCAGCCGGTGCGCCCCGCCGATGCGCACCGCGCCCGGCCCGGCCACCGGCGCGAAGCTCGGCCGCGCCCCACGCAGCACTAGGTAGGTATCGGCGCGGGCACTACCGGCAGGCAGGGTTTGGAGCAGCTGAGTAGCTTGCACGCGGGTCAGGCGCAGCTTTTCCTCCATCAGGGCCAGGTAGCCCTGAGCGGCGGCCAGGCCCTTGAGCCAGCGCTCGGGCAGGGTCACTTTGCGCTCGGTCACGCTGCCGGCCGCCCGCTCCAGCACCACTTCCTGCTGGCCTACGCTCAGGCGCACCGGCTCGGTGCGGCCGATGCGGCTGAGGGCATTCACCATCGGCTCGTTGAAGTCCACGTTGGTGGTGCCGCTCTGCACAAACTCGCCATCCAAAGCTGCCGGTCCGAGGTCGAGGCGGGCATACACCCCGTTGCACGACGAGAAGGCCTCGAAGCGCAGCTGTCCCGCGCCCGCCGTCACGATGGGGTCGCGCAGGGCGGCGCTCTGTGGCACGAAGCGCGAAGCCACTACCTTAGCTAAGGTGGTTAGTCCGCGCGCCGTTAGCCACGAGTCGCGCAACTGGCCTTGAAAGAAGCAGGCGGCCCCGCTGGCCGGCGCATTCTCGGCGCAGGCGGCGAGCAGCAACGTATCTCCTTCCGGCTGGCGCGTAAGAGCAGAAGGCTGGGCATAAGCGTAAGCGAAGTCGGACATGGCGGGTGGGGGAGAAGGGAGTAAACAAGTGGAATGCTAGCCTGCGGCAACTTTTCCCTCACCGCAAAGATGTGGATGAATAATCGATATTTACTAAAAATATTGGCAAATTATTTTAGCGTCTGAATACGAGTTGCCTTTAAGCAACACCGAAATAGCATGGCAGCCTGCCCGCAGCAGGCACCTTGTTAGTCAACCTCGTCAGCCTGGCTAACTTACTGCTGGTATTTGCTTCACCTTGCCGCTATGTCTGCTCGCCCGAATTTCCCACCGGCCCCGCCCTACTCAGTTCAGTCCTATAACACCACGCCGCTGGCCGACTTCTGCGGGCTGAGTTCGGCGCAGATGCACCGGCTGCTCTTCCACCCGCTGGATGCCGGCGGCGTGGTACAGCTGCGGGCCGAAGTGCCAAATGAGGTGCTCGACCAGATACCCTTTTTGCGGCTTACCGAGGCCTTCCTGCGCCTGCTGCACCGCGAGGGCCGCATCCGGCTCACGCCGCTGGGCGCCTTGCCGCTCAAGTACCTGCGGGAGCTTTACACGCTCGGCTTCATCCTGGAGCCGGGCGTGGAGACGGGTATTCACAAGATGCACCGCGAAATCGACTCGCTGGCTCTGACCACCCTGCACCAAACCACCCGGCTGGCCGGCCTGGCCCGACTGGCGCGGGGCCAGCTGCTGCTCACCAAAAAAGGCAGCCAGCTACTGGCCGCCAGCCAGCGCCCAGCGCTCTGGCAACTGGTGTTGCACACCTTCACTGCCCGCTTTTCGTGGGCCTCGCACGACGGGTATGCCTCTCCCACGGCGGGCCAGCTGGGCTGGGCGTATTCGGTTTATCTGCTGGCTCGTTTTGGGACTCGGGTGCACCCGGTAAGCTTCTACGCCGGGCACTACCAGCGCGCGTTTCCCAGCGCGCTGGCCGATTTTGCTGAGGCCACCTATGCCTCGCCCGCCGAGCAGCAATTGGCTGACTGCTACGAGGTGCGCACGTTTGAGCGAGGGCTGAATTGGTTCGGCCTGGTAGCGGTAAGTCAGTCCGCACCAGGGCTAGCCCGGTCAGAAAGCTTAGTGAGCGTGGTCCCCCTGCTGATGCAGGTATTTGAGGTGCTGTTGGAAACTAGCTAATCAGCCAAACTCCCCTTCGATAACCAACCTTGTTACCTAGTAATAAATTATTGTTTATATTATCAGTATTACCGGTGTTACTTGTATTGTAAGCTATCTTTAATGCGCGATTCCTTTTGAGAAAAGCCAGTGCATGTGGAAGCCTAGCGTGGTTGCAGTACCTTGACTTTCAGCACGTCGGGCGTTAGCTCCAGCACCTCCAGGCGGCAGCCTTGCTGTGAGGCGTCATCGAAGGTAAGGTGCAGGGCGCGGGCACTAGCCCAGCGCCAGTGGCCGGGCAGGGACAGGGTACCGTCGGTGGGGGCGATGGCGAGCTTGGTGAGCTGGCCGCCGGGAGCGAAGGTATAGCCCTCCCGGCCCCTAGCCGGTGGAAAGGCATACGCAGCGGGCCGGTAAACCTGCACGGCACCCTGGTCTTCCTCCTGGCTGTGGCGCCAGGTCTGCGTCAGGTTTCTATCCTCCGGGTGTTGCATGGTCTGGGTGGGTAGCTGGCTGGGAGCGCGGCAGCTGCTGGCTAGTAGCACGGCGGCCGTGCCCATCAGTAAAGGAAGAATACGCATGAAAAAGAGTGGTTTTCTGATACTCAATAGCGTGAGCGCAAGCGAAGCGGGTGCCCCGGCCTAAAGCAGAGGCCTATTGCTACGGGCAGGTAGCCGCCTGGTTTTGCGGGGGCGGCCATGCCCTACCAGTTGGCAGCCGTGATGCGCGCGGGATACGGCAGCCCGCCATCTTACCCTAATAATCAGTAGGACAGTCAAAGGCAATGCACGGGCAAAAAACAGCGCCGCCGTGGCTACAACTGGCGCAGGATGGTGGGGTCGGTAATCTTATTGTCGTCCATCAGCAGTTGGGCCTTGCTGAGGATGATGCAGAGCACCGCGTCGCCCTCGAAGGGCAGGAAAACCGCGCTCTCGCCCATCGTTTTGGCCGAGCGGTCGGGCACGATGCACAGGTACTGGTCATTGGGCTCCATCAAGATGTTGCCCGAGCCGAGATGGATTTTGTAGGTGTGTCGGTTGACCTTCACCACCAAGAAGTTGCCCTTGATTTCGCTGATCTTGCCGATTTTGAGGCGCGGCATCAAGCGTTCCAGGGCGAGCTTGCGGGTTTTGACCACCTCGCTCGGTGTAGTGCGTCCAGTAGTCGCGGAACTGGGTCAGGCCGCCGTTGTCGCTCCATTGCGGATCGTTGCCCACGCCCACAAACAAATCCACGTCGCGCATCACCTCTGAGAAGGCCAGTGGCGGCCCCCCCTGCAGCGGCACTGGCGCGCCGTCCCGCGTGAAGCGTATCTAGTCGGTACTCACGTAGTGGTAGATGCCTGTGTCGTTCCATCCGGCACAGAATTATGATTTAAAATGTGCCTCTAAAGCTATTTTAAGCCCTTATAGGTTGCAGCTGCTACCGCGGGTAGGCTGATTTCAGGCCTGTGCAAGGTATTTAGCCACGGTACTAGGCGATAGTTTCAGTATTCGTGCAATGGCTTGGTTTGACGCACCACCTACTTTTAGCCGCTTCACTTGGTCGATAGTACTAGCATCTTTAGTAGGTGCTCCAAGCTGCACACCAGCTGCCCTCTTCTTGGCCAGGGCTGCCTTGGTATTCTCCGAAATCTTAATAAGGTCTTGGGCCGCGATGGTGGCCAGCATCGAGACGATGACGTCGCCAAACGGCCCAAGAGAATCAAGGTAGGGTTCGGTGAATGACTTATACACCATGGTCTTCCAGCTCCTTCAGGTAGCGGAGCGTGGCCAGGGCACCCTCGCGGCTAAAGCGGTCCAGGCGCCAGAGCACGACTAGGTCAAACTTCTTTTGGTAGGCCTCGAGCAGTAGCTGCTTGAATTCGGTGCGGTCGGCCTTGCCTCCGGACTCCTGCTCGGTGAACACTTTATAGATGGTGCTAGGCCGCTCCGCAAACTCGCGGAGCTGGTGCAGCTGGTTCTCGGTGTCCTGGCCTTTATCTTTCGTCGACACGCGGGCGTAGATGTGAGGTGGTCTAACGGCAACGGACAGTGAGCTAAGGTAGGTGATTCAGCAGGTCAGCTTCAAACTGGTGGGGCGAGCGGTAGCCCAGGGCCGAGTGGCGACGGTCGAGATTGAAGTAGGTATCGAGGTAATGGGCCACTTCCAGCCGAGCCTCCTCCAGGCTGGCAAACGCGCCGC
>JAKONR010000522.1 GCA_022701825.1 Hymenobacteraceae bacterium
CCGGCATCATGCTGTTTGAGGTGGCCAAAAGCCGGGCCTAGCGCCGGGCGTTGAAGCTTACCTTACTATTGACTAAGCTTAAATCAGGGAAAACATGCTCATCAAAAAAGGCCCGCTGTGCAGCGGGCCTTTTTTGTCTTTCAACTACTCAGGGCTTAATTGTAGCCGGCGCCTTTTTTGGCTTTCACGTCGGCCACAAATTCTTTTACGCGCTGCTCTTCCGAGCGCTGGCAGATGAGGAGCACGTTGTCGTGCTCGGCCACGATGTAGCCTTCGAGGCCCTGCACCACCACGAGGCGCTCGTGGGGCGTTTTGATGATGCAGTCCTGGGTATCGTAGAGGATTACGTCGCCGTCGACCACGTTGTGCGAGGCATCGTGCTGGCCCACGCGGTGCAGCGAGTCCCAGGTGCCGAGGTCGCTCCAGCCGATGTCGGCGGGCATTACGTACACGTTATCAGCCTTTTCCATGATGCCGAAGTCGATGCTGATGTTGCGGCAGCGGGCGTAGGCCTCATCGATGAAAGCGGCTTCCTGGGGCGTGCCCAGTTGCTCTTTGCCTTCCTCAAATACCTCGGCCACGTCGTTGAGCGACTGGTGGAAGGCGTTGATAATAACACTGGCGCGCCAAATGAAGAGGCCGGCATTCCAGAGAAAGTCGCCGCTGTCCAAGAACATCCGCGCGATGTCGGCATTAGGCTTCTCGGTGAAGGTTTTAACCTTGTAGAGGTTGGTTTCGGGCAGGCGATGCTCGGCCGCGTCCATGTACTGAATGTAGCCGTAGCCGGTGTCGGGGCGCGAAGGCTGGATGCCCAGCGTGATGAGCACCTCGTGCTGCCGGGCGGCCGTGACGGCCTCGCGGATGAGGCGGCGAAACTCTTCTTCGCGCAGCACGGCGTGGTCGGCGGGCGACACGATGATGGTGGCCTCGGGGTCGCGCTGCGCGATGCGGTAGCTGGCGTAGGCAATGCAGGGGGCCGTGTTGCGGCCGATGGGCTCGCCCAAAATCTGGTCGAGCGGCAACTCGGGCAGGTGCTGCTGCACCAGGTTGATGTAGTCGCGGTTAGTAACGACGAACACGTTTTCGGGCGGGCAAATGCCGCGAAAGCGGTCCACCGTGAGCTGCAGCATCGAGCGGCCGACGCCCAGCACATCGTGAAACTGCTTAGGGTGTTGGGTGCGGCTAAAGGGCCAGAAGCGGCTGCCGATGCCGCCAGCCATTACAACGAGGTAAGTGCTTTGCATAGCGAAAGTTTGAACTTGATAGAATTGCAAAGGTAATAGCTAATTAGCCTTGCAACCGGATGAGTTTATATGTTTATATTATTACGCCTGGCAGTTGCCGTTGGGTGGCCGCCAGCGCCCTGGTGCGCGCCAGCGTAGCCGTATAGAGCCCGCGCCGGTAGTGCTGCCGCAGCTCCCACAGCTCGCGAAAACCGTGCAGGCCGCTCAGCATCCCGACTTTGCTGCCGGCGGCGTCGTTCCAGCGCACGGCTTGCTCGCGCAGGCGCAGGCCCGCCCGGTAGGCCAAAAACAGCAGCTCGACATCGAAGCCAAAGCGGTCGAGCCGGGCGCCTTCCACTACGGGGCGGCACACGTCGAGCCGAAAAGCCTTGAACCCGCACTGCGTGTCGGCGTAGGGCAGGCCGGTGGCCAGGCGCACCATGCGGTTGAAAAACCGGCCGCTGGCTTCGCGCAGCCAGGGCTGGTGCTGGCCAATAACGCTACCCCGGAGCGCCCGCGAGCCAAACACCACGTCGTAGTCGCCGCCCAAAATCGGCTCCAGCACGCTGGGTATTTCTTCGATGGGCGTCGATAAGTCGGCATCCGAAAAAATAGCTACCGCCCCTTGCGCGGCCAGCAGGCCCTGGCGCACGGCGTAGCCCTTGCCCCGATTGGGCTGGTAACTGAGCACGCGGGTAGCCACGCGGCCCCGGTGCGCGGCAAAGTATTCTTCGGCTACGGCCACCGTATTATCGCTTGAGCCATCGTCTATCACCAGCACCTCGCTGCCGTATGGCTGCGCGCCCAGGTAGGCTAGCACCTGGCCGAGGGTGGCTCCCAGGCGCGCCGACTCGTTGTAGGCCGGAATGAGAAACGAAAGGACGGGAGCGGCCAAGACGGTAAAGGCGATTGCGGGCGGCACAATTGCCGGTGAAGTTAGCGCCGTTTTTTACACCAGCCCTTCGCGCAGCAAATCGTGCAGGTGAATAAAGCCCGCGAACTGCCCATTTTCCAGCACTATCAGCTGCGTGATATTGCGCTGCTGCATCAGGCGCAGCGCTTCTACGGCAAACTCTTCCTGCCCGATAGTGGCCGGCTTGGGGGTTAAGATATCGCTGGCCGTCAGCGAGTCGAGCTCCGTTAATTGGCAGCGGCCCAGCATCCGGCGCAAGTCGCCGTCGGTAATGATGCCGGCGAGTTGGCCTTCGGCCCCGAGCACGGCCGTGGCCCCAAGGCGCTTGCCCGATATCTCAAACAGCACTTCGCGCAGCGGGGCGGCGAGGCCCACCTGCGGGCGCTGGTTTTGGCGGCTGAGGTCGCCCACGGTTAAGTAGAGCTTTTTGCCTAGCGTACCGCCAGGGTGCAGGCGGGCAAAATCCTGGGCCGAAAACTGGCGGCATTCGAGCAAACACACGGCTAGCGCGTCGCCCAGGGCCATGGCGGCGGTGGTGCTGGTGGTGGGTGCCAGGTCGTGCGGGCAGGCCTCGCGCCGGATGGGCGCGTGCAGCACGTACTCGGCCTGCCGGGCCAGGTACGAATCGGCGTTGCTCACGAGGGCGGCCAGGGGGACGCCTTTGCGGCGCAGCAGCGGCACCAGCACTTTTATCTCGGGCGTGTCGCCGCTTTTGCTGATGGCAATGACAAAATCCTCGGCCTGAATCATGCCCAAATCGCCGTGAATGGCATCGGCCGCGTGCATAAAAAGCGCGGGCGTACCAGTGCTGTTCAGGGTAGCTACCAGCTTACTGGCAATGTGGGCGCTCTTACCTACGCCAGTGGCTACTACGCGGCCTCGCAGGCCGAGCAGCGCGGCTACGCAGCGGGCAAAATCGGGGGTGGCGGCCACGGCCTGGGCCACGTCGCGCAGGGCGTCGGCTTCTTCGAGCAGCACCTGGCGGGCCAGGGCCGGCACGTCGACGGGCGCGGGCAACACGGGAAAGTCGGAAATCGGATGCACGGCCAAAGCTACGGCGGGCCAGCTTAGCGGCCCGAATCGTTTGTTGAAGCACCCCGGCCCAACGCCCTAATTACCGCCATTTTGAAGGTTTTCAGAAATAGAAGGCGCGCAAACCCTTTTTCATCCTAAAAGATTCCCTTTGTGCTTATCTTCGTTACTTTCCGTTGCCCTTCTTTATCACCACGACACTATTCCATGCCGATGCTTGCTACCGCCGAGCCGCTGGCTCCCGCTGCCCGAATCAAAACCAAACTGAAAGAAGTATTTGGCTTCGGCCAGTTCAGGGGCACGCAAGAGGCTGTTATTCAAAATATTATTGCCGGACACAACACGTTTGTTATCATGCCCACCGGGGCGGGCAAAAGCCTGTGCTACCAGCTGCCGGCGCTGGTGATGCCGGGCACGGCCATCGTGATTTCGCCGCTCATCGCCCTCATGAAAAACCAGGTCGACCAGCTGTCGGCCTTCGGCGTGAATGCGCAGGTGTACAACTCGACGCTGACCAAAACGGAGATGAACCGCGTCAAGAAAGACGTGATAAGCGGTGAGGTGCGCCTGCTGTACGTGGCGCCCGAAAGCCTTACGAAAGAGGATACTATCGCTTTTTTGCAGAAGGCCAGCATCTCGTTTGTGGCCATCGACGAGGCGCACTGCATCTCGGAGTGGGGCCACGA
>JAKONR010000529.1 GCA_022701825.1 Hymenobacteraceae bacterium
TGGAAGCGGCCGGCGAAGTAGCCGACCTCGCCCAGACCATCAACCTGATGGTGGACGACCTCAACCGCCTGGCCTCCGAAGTAAGCCGCGTGGCCCGCGTGGCCGGCGCCGAGGGCAAGCTGACCGAGCGCGCCACCGTGGGCGGCGTTTCGGGCTCGTGGAAAGAGCTGGTCGATACGCTCAACGCGCTGATTGAGAGCATCGCGCTGCCGGTGCTCGAAGTGAGCCGCGTGGTGCAGGCCATCTCGGAAGGCGACCTGACGCAGATGGTCGAGATTCAGACGACCGGCGACATTTTATCGATGTCGAACTCGCTGAACCTGGCCGTCGAAAACCTCAATGCCCTGCTCGGCGAAATCAACGACTCGGCGCAGGTGGTAGGCACTTCCTCCGAAGAAATGGTAGACAAAGGCCAGGAAATGAGCCGGGTAACCGTTGACGTGGCCCTGGCCATGCAGCAGATGGCCGAAGGCGCCCAGAACCAAGCCCTCAAAACCGACCAGGCCTTCAAGCTCATCGAGGATATTATGACCGTGACCCGCGAAACGGCCAACAAGGCCGACGTGGTAAACAAGTCGGCCATCATGGGTGAGCAAACCTCGCAGCAGGGCCTGAAAACGGTGGCCGAGGTGGTGAAAAATATGGAGGAAATCACTGGCGCGGCCACTCAAACCTCGCGCACCATCGAAGTGCTCTCGACCCGCTCGGGTGAAATTAGCAAGTCGCTGGGCGTGATTACTGACATCGCTTCGCAGACTAACCTGCTGGCCCTGAACGCCGCCATCGAGGCGGCCCGCGCCGGCGAGGCCGGCCGCGGCTTTGCGGTGGTAGCCGAAGAAATTCGCAAGCTGGCCGAAGGCTCGCGCAAGTCGGCCAACGAGATTGCCACGCTCGTGGAAGACGTGCGCAAGGATACGACCAGCGCGGCCGCCGCTATTTCGGCGATGGAAAGCCGGGTGAAAAAGGGCAAGGAAGCCACCTTTGAGGCCAGTGCGGCCTTTAAGAACATTGCCACCAGCAGCGGCGAAACGCTGCGTAGCTCGCGCGATATTCTTACGGCCACGGCCCAGCAGCAAACCTCGATTGGCGACGTAGTGAAGTACGTGGAGGAAGTAGTGGCCATTGCCGAGCAAACGGCCACCGGCACCCAGCAGGTGGCCGGCACGGCCCGCCAGCTTTCGACCTCCATGCAGGAGCTCACCAGCTCGTCGCAGCGCCTCTCCGACATTGCCGACGACTTGCAGGGCGGCCTCGAAACCTTCCAGCTCTTCGAGTATTACGAGCCCGAACCCGAGCCGGAGCCCGAACCCGCGCCGCGCCGCCTGGGAATGCTACGCCGCTCGACCCAGCCCGCACCGGCCCCGCCGCCCGCCGCCGTAGCCTCGGCCTACGGCAGCCGCCCACGGTCCGCCGCCCACCTTGGTAGCAATGGCCAAGCTGTGGCCACCACCGGCCAGGCCAAGACCAGCACCAGCCGCCCGGTACGCCGGGCCGCAGCCCCCGCGCCGGCCCCGCCGCCCGCACCGGAGCCCGCCCAGGCTACTCGCCGCCGCGCTAAGGCAAAAACGGCGGCCCCTGCTGCCACCGAGGAGCCCCAGCCCGAAACGACGGCCAAAGCTGCCCGGCCCCGCGCCAAGGCCAAAGCCCGCGCTAAGGAATAATTCGTCCCAGTGCGCCGGCCCCGCCCGTTGGGCGCGGGCCGGTGTTAGCTGGTTATCAATTACTACGCTTTTATGCCTGATACTTCTGCTGCCGCGTCAGCCTCCCGGCGCGCCGCCCCCGAGGCGGTGGTCCAGCTGATTGTTTTTTGTCTGGGCGATGAGGATTATGGTATCCGCATCGAACAGGTGAAGGAAGTAACGGTAACGCCCGAAGTGGTGCGGATGCCCAAAACCCCGCCTTTTATCAAAGGCATTGCCAACCTGCGGGGCGACATTATCGCCATCGTGGACCTGGAGGAGCGGTTTCAGCTGCGGCCGGCCGGCCGGCCGGTGCCCGAGTTTTCGTACACCCTGGCTGTGGAGGCCGCCGACTACACCCTCGGGCTCATGGTGCGCGAGGTGCCGCGCCCGGTGACGCTGCCCGTCAGCCTCATTGAGGCGGCTCCCGAGTTTGTGCAGGACAGCGGCCAGCGCGAAAAATACCTCGAAGGCATTGCCAAATTGCCGGATAATGAAGGGGTTATCATCGTGCTGGACATGGCTAAGTTGCTCACTCCCAGCGAGATTATGCGCCTGCCCGGCCGAGTCGAGCCGGCTGCCGCCGCGCCCGAGGCACCCACACCGCCCGAAAAGCCGTAGAGAGGCCGCGTGGCTTGGGCCGCGCGCTTCCCCTGCTTTTTTCTTTACTACCTAGTTCAGCTTTCATGAATAAGCGCATTCTCATCGTCGACGACTCGTTCTATATGCGGACGATGCTCAAAAATATGCTCACCGATGCCGGCTACGACGTGGTGGGCGAAGCCGCTAACGGCCAGCAAGCGCTGGAAATGGCCGTGGCCACCACGCCCGACCTCATCACGCTCGACGTAATTCTGCCCGATAACACCGGCCTCGACGTACTCAAGGGTATTCGGGCGCAGCAACCTGATGCCAAAGTGGTGATGTGCTCGGCCGTGGGCCAGGAAACTATTGTAAATGAGGCCATTGAAAATGGTGCGCTGGCCTACATCGTCAAGCCTTTCTCAGAAGAGCGGGTGCTCGAAATAGTGGGTGGCGCGCTCGACGGCGACGGCCCCCGCGCCTAAAACCAGCCTGGCTGGCCTTGCTTCCCTAGTAGGTGAGGCCAACTCTTTACTTCCGCTACGTTGCTTTCTGCGCTAATGTCCGTTTTTCTCTTCATCGCAAGCTCTTGTTGGCTGCCGGCCCCGCGGCCGGCGCGCCGGCGCATGCTTGGGCAGGAGTGGGGAAAGGATGAAAGCAGCTACCTGACTATTCCCGGCTTATGAAATCGCGCGACCAGGAGTACCGGGAGATGTTTATGGCGGAAGCGCTGGAGTACTACGACGCGATGTCGCGGCACCTCAGCGAATTGGAGCGCAATCCGCAGGACACGCCGGCACTCAACGAGCTGTTTCGCCTCATGCACAACCTCAAAGCCAACGCCCGCGCGATGGGCTTCGTGGACATGGGCGAGGTGGCGCACAAAATGGAGACGCTGTTCGGGCAGATTCGGGGGCAGGAGCGGACCTTCACTGGCTCGCTCGTGCCCCTGACGTTTGGGGCGGTGGACATGCTCGGTAACATGATTCGGGCCGTGGGCGCGGGCCAGGAAACCGGCGATGCCCATGTGCTACTCGATAACCTGGAGCGCCTCATTCAGGGCCAGGAACCCGAGCAGGCCGCCCCCGGGCAAACCACCGAGGAAGCCGATGCCGACGCCAGCCGCAAGCTGGAGCTGTCGGACCTAGTGTATATTCCGGTCAAAAAGCTCGACAACCTGCTCAATCTCGTGGGCGAGCTGGTTATTGACCGCGACCGCATCCTGACGCTGGCCGCCGAGTTGGGCAATGCCGCGCTGCAAACCACCGCCCAGCACTTGTTTCGCATTTCCGACGACTTGCAGTACTCCGTGATGGATGTGCGGCTGGTGGGCGCGGGCGTGCTGCTCAATAAATTTCCCCGCGTGGTGCGCGACGTGGCCGCCGCCGAAAACAAGCAAGTCGAGCTGACGCTGGCTGGCCAGGACGTTCAGATTGACCGCAACGTGTTGCAGCTCATTACCGATGCGCTGCTGCATGTGGTGCGCAACGGCGTCAGCCACGGCCTCGAAGACGCGGCCACCCGCGTGGCGGCTGGCAAGCCGGCCGTGGGGCAGCTGCGTATTTCGGCCCTCACCGAGCGCGACGACGTGCTGATTCAGGTGCAGGACGATGGCCGGGGCATCAACACGGAGGCCGTGCGCCAAAAAGCCGTTCGCAAGGGCGTGGTAACGGCTGAGGCCGCTGCCGCGCTCGACGAGCAGGGCGTGTGGATGCTGCTGTTTGAACCCGGCTTTTCGATGGCCGAAAAGATAACCGACATCTCGGGTCGGGGTGTGGGCCTCGACGTGGTGAAGCTGGCCATCGACTCGCTCGGCGGGCAGCTGCGCGTGAATTCGGAGCTAGGTAAGGGCACCACCTTTACGCTGGTGCTGCCCACCTCCATTGCCGTGAAAGGCGCACTGCTGGTCGAGCTCGATACCCGCGCCTACGCCGTGCCGTTGCTGCACACCGACACCGTATTATCTTTGACCAACGACGAGGTTTTCGCGGTGGGTGGCCTGCTCATGACGCGGGTGCAGGAGGAAAACGTGCCGCTGGTATCGCTGCGCCACCTGCTGTACAGCGAAGGCAATGAGCCGCTGCCCCGCGCTACCCGCGCCGACTTGCCGGCCGGCGACGGCCGCCAGCAAGTGCTGGTAGTAGGCTACAATAACCGCCGCTTGGGGCTGGTAGTCGACCGCTTTCTGCGCCAGCAAAATATCGTGGTGAAGCCTTTGAGCAAGCCCTTGGATACCATAGACTTATTTGGCGGGGTAACACTGCTGGGGAGCGGGCAGCTGTGCCTGGTGCTCGACGTGCCCGCCCTAACCAGACTGTTCTTAGCCAAACGGCCCTGATTTTTAGCCTCTTTCTGCTCGCTTTCGTACTGTAACGCGCTGGCTTTGGCCACGCCCCGACGCCTGGAAATGTTATGAATGTATTAATGAATGAATTAGAGCGTGATATTATTCGCGAAATTCTAAACATCGGCCTAGCACGCGCGGCTGATAGTTTCGCGATAATCGCGCAGGAGCGGGTGCTACTCGAGGTGCCCAACCTCGATTTGCTGCCCAGCCACAACATCATTGAGCGCGTGCGCGACTACCAGGCGCGCTACGTGGCCATTCAGAGCGACATTCGGGGCGATTTTAACGGCTCTACGTTTATGTTCTTTTCGGGGCAGCACATTCAGCGGCTTTCGCGGGTGTGCTTGCGTATGCAGGTGCCCGATACGTTGCAGGTCAATGAGTTGCAAGAGTCCTTGCTGCTCGAAATCAGCAACATCATTACCGGCGCGCTGGTAACGCAGCTAGCCAACATTTTGAAAGCCAACATCTACGGCGCGCCGCCCTCGGCTCCGACCGGCGATTTGGGTGATGCTTTGCAAAGCCTCATGCCCGACCCCAATGCCCTGCAACCCCTGATTTTCTCGGTTATTACCCAGTTTTCGGACAAGGATAATTCAGTAGAGTTGCCACTCATGCTGTTTTTTGACCGCGCTACTTTTGAGAAGATTCTGGAAATTATTCGGACTTACGACTTTTTGGGCAAGACGCAGTCGGCGGCTTAAACCGAGCTTTATTTCACAATCGCTTTTCCCTAAACCCCACCAAGCGCCCCGCGCTTGGTGTTATTTTTTACCCGTGTCAACCGATACCCGCGCGCAGAAAATCGCCAATTTTGACCCTAATGCCCCCGGCGACGTGGCGGGCGGCCTTTTTGGCTTGCCCTTCACCCCCGACGAAGCCCAGGTAGTAGTAGTGCCCGTGCCTTGGGAAGTGACCGTGAGCTACCGCGCTGGCACTGCCCAAGGCCCCGAGGCCATTCGCGAAGCCTCGCTGCAAGTGGACCTCTACGACCCCGACCTGCCCGACGCCTGGAAACTTGGCCTAGCCATGGAAGAAGAGGACGAAGCCATCGCTGCAATGAGCCGCGAGCTGCGCCCACTCGCCGCCGATTACATTGGCTGGATTGAGAACGGCCAGCCCGCCGAGGGGGCTGGGCACCAGGGCTTGGCGCCCGCCCGCGTCAACGCCGCCGGCGATAAACTGATTCAGTGGCTCAAGCAGAAAACCGGCGCTCTGCTCGATGCCGGCAAGACCGTAGCCGTGCTGGGGGGCGACCACAGCACGCCGCTGGGCTTTATGCAGGCGCTGGCCGAGCGCCACCCCGATGGCTTCGGCATCCTGCAATTTGACGCGCACTGCGACCTGCGCCCGGCTTACGAGGGCTTTCAATACTCGCACGCCAGCATCATGTATAATGCCCTGCAACTGCCGCAGGTGAAGAAGCTGGTGCAGGTCGGCATTCGGGATATGTGCCAGCAGGAGGCCGACCTCATCGAGCATTCGGTGGGCCGGGTGGCCATCTTTGGGCAGCGCTTTTTGAGCGAAGAGAAATTCGCCAAAAAGTCGTGGAAGAAAGTGTGCGGCAAAATCATCGCCCAACTGCCGCAGAAAGTGTACATTAGCTTCGACATTGACGGGCTGGACCCCAAGCTGTGCCCCGGCACCGGCACGCCCGTGCCCGGCGGCCTGGAGTACGAAGAAGCTACCTACCTGCTGCGCCAGGTGGTGCGCTCGGGCCGCACTATCATCGGCCTCGACCTCAACGAAGTAGCCCCCGGTGATACCGAGTGGAACGGCATCGTGGGCGCCCGCCTGCTCTACCAGCTTTGCAACTGGATGGCTGTGTCGCAGGGACGCTTGGCGGCCAAGGGCACGGCCAAGGAGAGCGCCAGCTAATCTTTCACCAAACTCATTGCCCTCATGGTCAAGCTTCTCATCAAATTCGTCCTTACCGCCGTCCTCACTTACGGCCTGGCCCGGGTGCTGCCCAACGTTCATCTCGGCGGGGTCGAAAGCGCTGCTATTCTGGTTATTGTGATGGGCCTACTCAATGCTACCGTCAAGCCAGTGCTCAAGCTCATTGGCTTCCCGATTACGGTGCTCACGCTAGGTATTTTCCTGCTGGTTATCAACGTTATCATCGTGAAGCTGGCCGATTATCTGATGAGCAGCTTCTCGGTCGATGGCTTCCTAAGCGCGCTCATTTTCAGCATTGCCCTGTCGCTGGTAACGAGCGTAGTAGATATGATTGTGGACTAAACGCAAGTGAAAAACAAGCAAAAGCGGCGGTTGAACGAAGAGTTCGGTCGCCGCTTTTGCGTTTTGTCGTGTGCTACACCTGCTCGGGGTGGCGCAGCCGCCACCAGCGCCAGCCCCAGGTGCCTAAGCCACTGAGTAGCAGCAGCGGCCAGATATTCGTCAGCACCACGGCGATGCTCAGCACTACCGACCAGCCCCGGTTGAACGCCACCTGAAACTGCGGCGCAAAAGCGGGCTGCGGCTCGTCGGTATCGGTGGCCGCCAGCGGCTGGTAGTAGCGCAGCCGCAGCGTGGCCCAGGTGCTGCGCGCGCCGATTTGCTGGAGCTTGGCCTGGTCGGTCGCCAAGTCGGCTTGCAGCTGGCTGGCCTGCGCTTGGAGGCGGCTGGCTTCGTCTTTGTTAGTGGTTTTGGCTAGCTGCTGCTGCAGCTTGGTAGCGGTGGCCTGCTTGGTAGCCAAGGTTTTAGCGGTTTGCAGCACGTCGGCCGTTACGTCGGCCGAGGCCACGTCTTTATTTTCCACGTGGCCGAGCTGGCTCAGCGCCGTTACCAGGTCCACAAAGTTGCCCGGCACCACTTTGATGGTCATTTCCTGGCTGTGCTGGCCGTTGGCGCGGGTTTCGTGGGCGGTGCTCAGGTAGGCATCGTGCTGCGTCAGCAGCTGGTTGATGCGTGTCGTGGCCTGGTTGAAATCGGTTACGGCTAGGTTTAGCTCGCCCTGGTAAATAATATCGCGGGCCGGCTTAGCCACGGGGACCGCCGTAGCCACTGCGCTCATTGGGGCCGCGGCGGGTTCGGGGGCCGGCATGGGCGGCAGGGCAGGGCTTTGGGCCTCAGAGACAGTTGCTTGGGTAGGGGCATCGGTGGCTGCTTCGTTTTTCGACGAGTCGCACCCCGCCAGGGCCAGCCCGAGGAGGGCCGGCAAAATCAGGCGTTTCATCAGAAAATAAAAGGGGAAAGCTGGATGTGAGAAAAAACAGCCGCGCAGCTACTTCTTTATCCAGCTTCCCTTGGCGGGTAACCCAGTGAACAATAAAAAAGCCCGGCCTTAATGGGCCGAGCTTTTCTACAGTAGAATCAATAAGTGCTTACTAACTAGTAACTAATGAGCAGGTTATCAGCTGAGAATTATACCCGGCGAATATCTGCGCCAATGGCGTTCAGGCGCTCGTCGATGTTCTGGTAGCCGCGGTCAATCTGCTCCACGTTGAGGATAGTGCTTTTGCCATCGGCGCTGAGGGCGGCGATGAGCAGCGCCACGCCGGCCCGGATGTCGGGCGACGACATGGTGATGCCGTGCAGGTCTTTGTTGCGGTCGAGGCCGATAACGGTGGCGCGGTGCGGGTCGCAGAGAATAATCTGCGCGCCCATGTCGATGAGCTTGTCCACGAAGAACAGGCGCGACTCAAACATCTTCTGGTGAATGAGCACCGTGCCCTTGGCCTGCGTGGCCACCACGAGGATAATGCTCAACAAGTCAGGCGTGAAGCCCGGCCACGTGTGGTCGCTCACGGTGAGGATGGAGCCGTCGAGGTAGGTCGCGATTTCGTAGCGCTCCTGCGCCGGAATGTGAATGTCGTCGCCCCGGAATTCGAGCTGAATGCCCAGCTTGCGGAAGGTGTCGGGGATAATGCCCAGCTCGGGAATCTGGCAGTCCTTAATGGTGATTTCGGAGCCCGTCATGGCCGCGAGGCCAATGAAGGAGCCGATTTCTATCATGTCGGGCAGCATCCGGTGCTCGGTGCCGCCAAGGCTTTGCACGCCTTCGATGGTGAGCAGGTTCGAGCCAATGCCTTGAATGTTAGCGCCCATGCCCACCAGCATCCGGCAGAGCTGCTGCAAGTAGGGCTCGCAGGCGGCGTTGTAGATGGTGGTAGTGCCTTCGGCCAGCACGGCGGCCATCACGATGTTGGCTGTGCCGGTTACGCTGGCTTCATCGAGTAGCATCGAGGCGCCGGTCAGCTTGCCGTCCACGTGCAGGCGGTAGAAGTCGGTACCCTCCACCGTGAGGTGCGCGCCGAGCTTTTCGAGGCCCACGAAGTGCGTATCGAGCGGTCGGCGGCCGATTTTGTCGCCGCCCGGCTTAGGCAGCTGGGCGCGGCCGTAGCGGGCCAGCAGCGGCCCGAGCAGCATCACCGAGCCGCGCAGCTCGCGGGCCTGGGCCACGAATTGCGGCGTGTCGAGGTAGTCGAGGCGCACGTCCTCGGCCTGGAAGATATAAGTGTCGGGGCCAAGCTGGCCCACCTTCACGCCCAGGTCGCGCAGCAGCTCAATGAGCTTGTTCACGTCCCGGATGTTGGGCACGTTGCTGATGGTGATGGGCTCAGGGCTGAGCAGCACCGCGCACAGAATCTGGAGCGCTTCATTCTTAGCTCCTTGCGGAATAATTTCCCCGTGCAGCTTGCGCCCACCGCGCACTTCAAATGCAGCCATTGTATTGTTGTAAGCTATTAGCTGTCAGCTGTTAGCTAATAGCTGCCGAAATAAGTAAGAAAATAAGAGAAAGCTAATAGCTAACAGCTAGTGGCTAATAGCTCAAGACAAAGCTACTGCGGCGGCTGCTGCGGCTCGGAGCGGAATTTTTTACCGCGCTTCTTATCGCGCTTTTTGCCGTTGCCAAAGCCGCTGCTCTGGCCCTGATTTTGGCCTTCGGGGCGGTCGGTGCGGCGCTCGCGGTTGTCGCGGCCCTCGGGGCGGCTGCTCGACTGGCCGCCGGCGGGGCGTTGCGTGGTAGCAGCGGTGGTCGGCAGGTTGGCGATTTCAAATAAGCCTTGGTCAGCCACGGCCTGCGCGTCGAGCTTGAGCTGGCCGCCCGACAGCTCATTCAGGTGCCGGATGATGGTCACATCCTTGGCGTTTTCCTTGTTGTGCTGGCGGTACAGGAACTTCATCGTGCGCCCGATTTGCACGGCGGCCTGCTCGCGCTCGGTAGCGTCTTCGAGGGTCAAGGCTTTGGCTACGAGGGCTTCGACGCCGCGGCCGTAGGCTTTCAGCTTCGGCGCCTGGCGCGGGTACTCCACGCGCTTGGGGCGGGCGGTGTGCAGGCGCGGGGCGGTCAGGGTCACGGGCGCGTCAAGGGCCACGTCTTCGCCGGCCAGAGCGTGCAGGTGGTTCCAGAGGCGGGTCTGGATATCGGGCTGGTCGCGCAGGCTGGGGCGCAGGCGCAGCATCATTTGCACGATGCCGGTGGCGCGGCGCGTGCGCTCGGCCACGTCCTCAATCTGGGCCAGGCCCTGGATGAGCGCGTAGGTGCTTTGCCCGTATTCGCGCACCAGCAGTTGCAGGTGAAAGGGCAGGGGAGT
>JAKONR010000536.1 GCA_022701825.1 Hymenobacteraceae bacterium
CCAACCGCCGCTACGGCGGCATGTCGGGCTTTCCCAAGCGGTCGGAAAGCCCCTACGATGCCTTCGGCGTGGGCCACAGCAGTACCAGCATCGGCGCGGCGCTGGGCATGTCGGTGGCGTCGGACTATAAAAAAGAGTTTGACCGCCAGCACATTGCAGTTATCGGCGACGGCTCAATGACGGCCGGTATGAGCTTCGAGGCGCTCAACCAGGCCGGCGCGCTCAACAACAACATGATTGTCGTGCTCAACGACAACTGCATGAGCATCGACCCCAACGTGGGCGCGCTCAAGGAATACCTCACCGACATCACCACCTCGCGCACCTACAACAAAGTGCGCGACGAGCTGTGGAACGTGCTGGGCAAACTTAGCAAGTTTGGCCCTAACCCCCAGCAGATTGCCCGCAAAGTAGAGGCCGCCATGAAGGCTACCCTGCTCAAGCAAAGCAACCTGTTTGAGGCGCTGAATTTCCGGTATTTTGGCCCCGTTGATGGCCACGACGTGCAGCACCTGGTAGCCGTTTTGAATGACCTTAAAGCCATTCCCGGCCCCAAGCTGCTGCACTGCGTGACGGTGAAAGGCAAGGGCTACGCGCTGGCCGAAAAAGACCAGACGCTGTGGCACGCGCCGGGCTTGTTTGATAAGATTACCGGCGAGATTTTCACTAAAATTCCCGACCGCCCGCAGCCCCCCAAGTACCAGGACGTATTCGGCCACACGCTGCTTGAACTGGCCCAGGCCAACGACAAAATAATGGGCGTGACGCCCGCCATGCCCAGCGGCTCCTCCATGAACATCATGATGGCCGCCATGCCCGAGCGCGCCTTCGACGTGGGCATTGCCGAGCAGCACGCCGTCACGTTTTCGGCGGGTTTGGCCACGCAAGGGCTGGTGCCGTTCTGCAACATCTACTCGTCGTTTATGCAGCGCGGCTACGACCAGGTGGTGCACGACGTGGCGCTGCAAAACCTGCACGTCGTGTTTTGCCTCGACCGCGCCGGCTTCGCCGGGGCCGACGGCCCGACCCACCACGGCTGCTACGATTTGGCTTTCATGCGCTGCATTCCCAACATCGTGGTGAGCGCCCCGATGAACGAGCAGGAACTGCGCAACCTCATGTATACCGCCCAACTGTCCGAAAACGCGGGGCCATTCAGTATTCGCTATCCGCGCGGCGAGGGCGTGATGCCCGAGTGGCGGACGCCGTTGCAGCGCGTAGCCATCGGCACGGGCCGCGTGGTGCGTGAGGGCGAAATGGGCGGCGTAGCCATCCTGAGCATCGGCCACATCGGCAACTACGCCGTGCGCGCCACCACGGCGCTCGCTGCCGAAGGCCTCGACGCCGGCCACTACGACATGCGCTTCTGCAAGCCGCTCGACGAGGAAATGCTGCTGGCCGTGGCCCGCCGCTACCGCGCCATCGTGACCGTCGAAGACGGCTGCCTGCAAGGCGGCTTCGGCTCGGCGGTGCTCGAATTCCTGAGCGAACACGGCGTGAGCTTGCCCGTTAAGCGCCTCGGTATCCCCGACCGCGTGGTGGAGCACGGCACGCAGGACCAACTGTATAAGGAGTGTGGCTTCGATGCCGAAGGCATCGCCCGCGCCGTGCGTGAGATGAGCGCCAAAGTAGCGGAAGCTGAGCGCGAGCGGCTGTTGCACTAAGCTTTATAGTAGGGAAGGAAAGCCTCGCAGCCACTGCTGCGGGGCTTTTTTATTGCCTAAGCACTGAGCAATATGCGTGGTGCTAGCGTGGTGGTTGTGAACTAAAAGACGGGCCAGTCAGTAGGCCAGGCCCGTATAAGCAGTTCCACCTACTGCTTGCCTGCAAGCAGCTAGCCGCACCGCACTATGGAATTTACCCGCCTCGGGGCCACCGGCCTCCAAGTTTCTAAAATCTGCCTGGGTACCATGACCTACGGCACGCCCACCGACCGCTGGCCCTGGGCCTTGAAAGAGGAAGAAAGCCGGCCCTTCATCCAAAAAGCCCTCGAACTGGGCATCAATTTCTTCGATACCGCCGACGTGTACTCGAATGGTGCGAGCGAGGAAGTGGTGGGCCGCGCCCTGCGCGACTTCGCCCGGCGCGATGAGGTAGTGCTGGCTACCAAGGTCTTCAACCCCATGGGGCCGGGGCCGAACGATAAGGGGCTGTCGCGCAAGCACATTATGAGCGCTATCGACGCTAGCCTCACGCGCCTGGGTACCGACTACGTGGACCTCTACCAGATTCACCGCTGGGACTACGACACGCCCATTGAGGAAACGCTGGAGGCCCTGCACGATGTGGTGAAGGCCGGAAAAGCCCGCTACATCGGTGCCTCATCGATGTTTGCCTGGCAGTTTGCGCAGGCGCTGTACCTGGCTGATAAGCACAACTGGACGCGCTTTGTGAGCATGCAGCCGCACTACAACCTCGTGTACCGCGAGGAGGAGCGCGAGATGCTGCCGCTGTGCCAGGACCAGAAAATCGGCGTCATCCCGTGGTCGCCGCTGGCGCGGGGGCTGCTCACGGGTGGCCGCTCGAAGGCGCGCAACGAAACCGAGCGCGCCAAAACCGATACCTTCGGCAAAAGCCTCTACGGCCGCGACGACGACTTCGCGGTGGCCGACCGCGTGAGCGAAATCGCGCGGGAGCGCAGCCTGCCCAACGCCCAAATCGCCCTGGCTTGGTTGCTTTCGAAGCCCGTTATCACGGCGCCCATCGTGGGCGCCAGCAAGCCAGGACATTTGGAGGATGCCGTGGCAGCCGTTGATGTAAAGCTGAGCGCCGACGAAATAAAGCGGCTGGAGGAGCCGTACCAGCCGCACCCAGTGCTGGGCTTTTCGTAGAATGGTGAGCTACTGATAAATGCGCTTGTTATGCTGAGCGCAGCGAAGCATCTCTACCGTATCATCTGGGTTTATCTAGCGGTGCGACAGAGATGTTTCGCTGCGCTCAGCACGACAGCCGTATACTAATTCTGCCCATACCCATCCGCAAAATCAATTGATTATGACCGCTTCCCTCCACCTCCTGAAAACGCCCCTGCTAGCCCTGGCCCTCGGCCTCACCGCCTGCTCGGCCAACGAGCAACTGACGCAGGTAGACCAGAAGTCGGGCGTCAATTTCGCCAACTACAAGACCTATAATTTCATGGATGAGGTGGCGCGGAACGACTCGGCTTTTCAGCGCTCCAGCACCGGCATTTTCGATTTGAAGTACGCCGTGACGCAGGCCATGGAGCGCCGTGGCTATCGCAAAGCCGCCCAGCCCGACCTATGGATAAATATCGGCCTTGTGAGCCAAACGCGCATCCAAACCCGGCCCGGTGACTTCCGCACCGACGCCCTACCCCAGTACATCGGCCAGCGCAATTACCATTGGGACGCTCGCGATGTGCCTGTGGGCCAGTACGAAGAAGGTGTCGCTACCATCGAGCTAGTCGATGCCACGCGCAAGGAACTGGTGTGGCAGGGTACCACAACCAGCGTCTTGCCCAAAGTGCGCACCAAAGCAACTAAGCAGATTAATAAAGCAGTAGAGGCTGTGTTCGAGCAGTTTCCGGTGCAGCCGAAGTAGCGCGAACTCTGCGAGTGCGCGAAACACTGCTTAATAATCGCCGCACCGCGCGGACGCGCAGAGGCCGCGCGGTGCTACCGCGCCTGGGTGCGGTCGATTAGCTGCTGCACGTCCTTAGTGGATATCTTTTGACCGGTTTCGGCCGCGCGGTAAATGGCTAGCAGCAACTGTACGTCGCGCAAACCCATTTCGCCAGGCACGCGGGTGGGCTTGTCGTTGAGAATGCAATCGGCAAAATCGTCCATTTGGGCGGCTTGCTGGTTGATGTTGGGTAGGTCGAGCGTATTGGGGTGCTGGCTGGTTTTACCGTCGAGGCCGCCGTAGCCAAAGGCTGGCTGCAACTCAAACCAGCCAGTGGCGGCTTCGGCGCGCAGGCGGCCGCTCAGGTTTTCGGCATAGCTGGTGTGGCAGTCGGCCGTGCTGCCGTCGCCAAATTGCAGCTGCCAGCTCACGCCGGCTTCTACTTCCCTAAACAGCTCGTTATCAGTCTTTGGGTCAAACTTTGCCGTGACCGAAACTGGCACTTGCCCCTTCGTGTAAAGGCATCCTTGCAGGCAGTAGATGCCCATATCCATGAGTGGCCCGCCGCCGGCCAGCGACTTACTCACGCGCCACGGCGTATCGTTGTTGAACTTAAAGCCGTTGTCGGAGAGCAGCTTATTAATCTTGCCGTAGGCCTGTTTTTGGCCTAGGCGCATCATTGCCTGGTGGTGCGGCTCGAAGTGTAGCCGGTAGCCGATACTGAGTTTTTTGCCGGCTTTTTTGCTGGCCGCCAGCATCCGCTGGCAGTCGGCCACGGTAGTGGCCATTGGTTTTTCGCACATAACGTGCTTGCCCGCCTGCGCCGCTCGCACCGCAAACTCGGCGTGCAGCGCATTAGGTGTCACCACGTACACTATGTCGATGTCGGGGTTATCGATGAGGCGGTCGAAGGTTTTGTAGTTGTATATATTCTTGTCAGCCAAGCCATACTGCGCCTGCCACTTGGCCGCTTTCGCTGGCGAGCCCGTGACGATGCCCACCAGCCGGCACAGCTTGGTTTGCTGCAAGGCCGGGGCCAGCTGCCCGGTGCTGTACTTGCCCAGGCCCACCAGCGCCACGCCGAGCTTGCGCTCGGGCGGTAGGGCAAAGGCGCTAGGAACCAGTAGGGTAGCGCCCACACCTAGCGAGAGTGTGCGCACAAAATCGCGGCGGGAAGCAGTAACACGGGAATCGGTCATGGTAGCAGTGAATGAAACTTTCTGAATTCTACCGCTTGTACGAGCCGGATGTTACGCCGAGCTTATCCAGCCGGAGCGTAAGCTTTCGCTTGCGAGTGAGTGCCGCGAACATGCGCGTAAGCAAGCGAAAAAGGCGCCTGGAAATGGGTTTGGCGGTTGATGCCAAACCCCAAGCAACGCAAGCGTATGGAAGCCGGGCAGGAAAGACCCGAAAGCCCGCGCTGTAGCCCGGCGGCCTTCTAATTAAATCGGTAATACTTTCGCCGCCGCGCCCCCTGTTTTCGGCGTTCATCTCATGCGTTTTTCGTACCTGTTGGCTACGCTGGGGCTGCTGGCCGCCGCGCCCCTGCACGCCCAGACTACCCCCGCCAAAACCCCGGCGGCCCCGCCTTCTTTCTCACAGGAAGTGCGCCTGACCGTGGCGCAGGATGGCTCGGGCGACTACCGCACCGTGCAGGAGGCCGTGCTGGCCGTGCGCGATTTTATGCAGGTGCCGGCTACCATCTTTATCAAAAACGGCACCTACCACGAAAAGCTGCTGGTGCCGCCCCAAAAAACTACTATTACGCTGGTGGGCGAAAGCAAGGAGGGCACCATCATCACCTACGGCGACTACTCGGGCGATGCCGCGCAGCACAGTACCTACACCTCGGCCACGGTGCGGGTCGAGGCCAATGACTTTGGCGCGGAGAATATTACCTTCGAAAACTCGGCCGGCCGCGTAGGCCAGGCCGTGGCCCTGCACGTAGAAGGCGACCGCGCCACCTTCCGCAACTGCCGCCTGCTGGGCAACCAGGATACGCTGTTTCTGGCCGTCGAAAACAGCCGCCAGTACTACCAAAACTGCTACATCGAGGGCACCACGGACTTCATTTTTGGCTCCAGCACGGCCGTGTTCGACCACTGCATTATCCATAGCAAAACCGATTCGTACATCACGGCCGCTTCGACCTGGCCCCGGCAAGCATTTGGGCTGGTCTTTCTGAGCTGCAAGCTGACGGCCGCGCCCGAAGCCACCAAGGTGTACCTCGGCCGCCCCTGGCGGCCCCACGCCCGCACGGTGTTCCTCAACACCGAAATGGGCGCGCACATCCGGCCCGAAGGCTGGGACAACTGGCGCGACCCCGCCAATGAACAAACGGCCTACTACGCCGAGTATCAGTCCACCGGCCCCGGCGCCACCCCGCTGGGCCGGGTGAAATGGGCGCATCAGCTCACGGCCAAAGAAGCCAAGCGCTACACGCTAAAAACCATTTTTGCCGGCAGCGTTGGGTGGGAGCCGGCGCGTAAGTAGTCAGTAGGGCACCTTCGCACTGAATAGAAAAGACTAATGCGCGACTAGCTAAAAATAGTGGTGTCAGTTACGTGCAGCTCGACCAGCACATCGGCTGAAACCAATAAGTTTAAGCGGGCTTGCAAAGCCTCTAACGAAGCGTTTTGAGGTGGAAATTCTTCCGTGAAGCCTACGCAAGCAATGGCCAGCACAGTATGCCGCGCTGGTAAAATCCCCTTGCTGTAAAAATCATTAATCGATTTGGCAAGCTGTGGAATACAATCTCTTACGCGCTCAGTGCGGCGTCTGAAATTGCCGTGCTTAAACTCAACAAACCTGATAACCTCTTCCTTGACCAACGCACAATCACAGCGGCTCGGGTCGCCGGAGTCGAAGAGGCAGCAATCGATGGCAACCAGATGCACCGGCTGGTCAGTTTTGTTATGAACGGTAAGCTCACGGTCTTCTCCGGGTGGACCGAGGCGATACGTGCAAGGCTGACGCTTCTGCGGCTCGGTGCTGCCCAGCGGGCGCTCGGCTAGCAGCGGGTCGCTGACGTGAAAAACGGGATGCGGTAAGGCGGTGATACAGGCCGACTGCTCCTTTGGCGGATAAGCCGCCGCAATGCGCTCAATCATTTAGTAGCAAAGCCTTTTGATAAACGAATCAGATTATCAAAGGCATCGGCTGCATCGCCGGAAAGTCCGTCTAGCTCGTTGTTATCAATCAGCCCTAGCTCCTCATCAACCAGCGACTGCACCCCGCCATTCTCCACTTGGTAGCAGGCAAACTCCTTGGAATTAATCCAGCTGGCCTCGGGCACAATGGCCGCCACGGCCTCCTTGCGGTCGGGGTGCTTTTCGGCCACTTGGTAGGCGTAGAGCAGCAGATTCAGGTGCGACAGGATGTAGGGGCTGTGCGTGGTGATGGTCAGGTCATTTTCGCCCTGGGTGCATTTCTCCACCAGCCAGTTCAGCAGCCCTTGCTGGGCGGTGGGGTAGAGGTTTAGCTCGGGCTCTTCGATGATGAAGCTTTGCGCCTGCTCGGTATTGCGGCTCAGGTGCTCTAGCAGCACCAGTAGCGGGGTTACGGATTGGATGCCGCTGGCTGTTTCGTAGAGGCGAAAGAGAGTTTCGCTACCGTCTATTTTAACTAAATCTTGGCCATTGCTATGAATATACTTTGCTTTAAGAAATTTAATATTTAACTCTGGTACATTTTTGCGGGAAAGAGAAAAGCTATTGGAAAAATCTAGAATAGATTTTGGTAAGCCAATATTATCCCTCAACAAACCAGGCCAAGAATATTCAATAGAAGAGACAAATATTCGTTCAGCAGGAATATAGGACGGTACTAATGGAGGTTTTGCACTATCTAAAAGTTCATGTAATTGCTGTAAAAGGTCATCCCCGTTAGATTTAACTAGCCCTTCTGAATGCATTTTTAGATTCAATGCATACGATTCCATAACTCTTTCAAAAACTCTTCTCTTTTCTTCGTCCTCATAAATTAAGTCAATAGCAACATCAGATTTCTTGCTTCCAAGTACCCCTGGTTCCGTAATCTCAAGGTCTCGGCTAATCAAAAATGAACCATCTTTATCAGTCCATTTAAAATCCGTATTATCACTGAAGAATTTTGTTAATGAATAATTTTTAATCATATTAAACCTGTTAGACTGACCAACTCTATAAAATTCATTATTCTTAAACACCGCTGCAAGCTTCGCCAGCGTACTCTTCCCCCCGCCCGTTGGCCCAATAAAAACTGTGACGCGCTTAAAGTCTACCGTGGCGTCTTTAATCGGGCCGAAATTCTTGACAATCAGTTGCTCGTTCATGGGGCGGGGCGGCTAGGGGTGGGCCAAAACTACGACGCGGCGACCCCGTTGCCGGAGCCGCCGCGGGTAGGGGCTGGGTAACAATTACTTGAGGGTGGCGCGCACGGCTTTTACCTCGGCTACTTGCACGGCGCTGGCTTTGTTGCCGAAGCTGTTGCGCACGTAGGTGAGCACGTCGGCAACTTGCTGGTCGGTGAGGTGGGCCTGGGCAGGCATGGGCTGCTTGTACTCCTCACCGTCGATTTCGATGCGCTCGGCTAGGCCGGCCAGCACGATGTGCGACAGGCGCGCCTTGTCGCCGAGCACGTACTGGGTTTTGATGAGCGGCGGGTTGATGGGCGGCAAGCCACCGCCATCGGCCTGGTGGCAGGTGATGCACACGTTCTTATACACCGCCGCGCCGCGCGTCAGCGACGCTTTCAGGGCTGGGTCGGCGGCGGTGGCTTTGGCCGGGGTTTTGGCCTTGGCAGCGGGCCGGTGCTGGGCTTGCAGCGTGAGGCCACCGGCAAGGAGCGTAAGAGCCAGGATTAAGTGCTTGTGGTTCATGACTTCTTGCCGGTGTACAGGATGCGGTAGATGGTGCCTTTCGAGTCGTCGCTGACGTAGAGCGAGCCATCGGGGCCCTGGGCGAGGCCGCAGGGGCGGTGGTCGGCGCGGCCGCTGGCC
>JAKONR010000545.1 GCA_022701825.1 Hymenobacteraceae bacterium
CTCGACCGCCTGCTCGGCCACCACCGCATCGCCCCGCAGAAAAAACCCCACCAGCGGCCGCGCCGCCACCCAAATAGCCACGCCCACCACCAGCAAGCCCGCAAAGCTGACGCCGATGGCGTAGTTGGCCGTTTGCACCGCACGGGCCATGTTTTTGGCCCCGATGTTCTGGGCCACCAGCGTGGAGCAAGCCAGCGAAATGCCCAGCGCCGGAATAATACCCAGCGCGATAATGCGCGACCCGATGCCATACGTGGCCAGCACCGTGGTGCCAAAACCCGCCGCCAAGGTCGTCAGCATCGACAGCCCCAGCGCCCGCGCCGACAAGTCGATGCTCGACGGCCCGCCCAGCCTAAAGGTGCGCCAGAGCAGCGGCCAGTCGGGCCGGTAGCCCTTTAGGCTTAGCTTGATACCGGACCGGCCGCGCACCAGCACCACCAGCCCTACCGTGAGGCTCAGGGCCTGCGTGATGATGGTGGCCGCCGCCGCGCCCGCCACGCCCATGCCCGGCACCGGCCCCCAGCCAAAGATGAAAAGCGGATCGAGCGCGAAGTTGAGCGCCAAGGTCACGAGGTTGATATAGAGCGGAATCTTGACCTCGCCCACGCCCCTCATCAAGGCCTGAAACATGAGGAAGCCGAAGTTGAACGTGAGCCCCCAGAATAGCACCCGCTGAAACTGATTGGCCTGCGCGAAGATGTCGGGCCCCGCCCCCAGCAGGTGCAGAATGTAGGGCGAGGCGAAATGCGCCCCCACCGTGAGCCCCAGCGCCAGCGCCGTTTCCAGCACCAGCGCCTGCCGCGCGATGTGGTTGACCATGGGCAGGTTTCGGGCCCCGAAGTTCTGGGCTACCAGCACCGAGCCCGCCACCGAAAACCCCGACCCCAGCGCAATCACCAAAAAGCTGACCGGGAAGCTGATGGCCACCGCCGCCACCGCCCGCGCCCCCAGCTGCCCCACCCAAAAGGCATCGACCAGCTGGTAGCCCGTCTGGAGCAAGTTGCCAAACACGATGGGCCAAGCCAGCGCCAGCAGCGTTTTGAGGATGGAGCCTTGGGCGAGGGCGGGGCGGGCGGCGGGAGCGGTCATAGGTTTTTGGGCATACGGCCCACCGCCCGGCGTAGCTGCCCGCGCCCGGCTGAAAAAGGCGAACTCCCGGCAGGCTTTACTCTAGGCAATAGCTATATTGCCCTGCGAAGTTGCCGTCTGTCTGCCGCCTTCCCTGCCTGTTATGACCAAACGCTACCTTTCTTTCCTGGCCGGCTGGCTGCTGGCTGGTGCCGCCCACGCGCAGCAGCCCTGGCAGCCGTTTCGGCCGGGCCTGAGCTACCAGTATCACCAGGCCGGCACACCCGGCGACACTACCCACGTGCTGCGCCTAGCCGGGGCGGGCACCGCCGTAGCGGGCACCGCCGACACGCTCTACCGCTTTCCGGGCATGGTGCGCAAGGCCAAGCCCAGCGCCGCTACCTGCTCTACCGTGCTGCGCGAGCTGCCCGACAACCTGTTTGGGGCCACGCTGCTCGGCCAGCCCCGGTCGGTGTTTGTGCTGGGCTCGCCCAATGGCCGCCGCCTCACCCTGCGCCCCCGCTACGCCGTGGGGCAAAGCTGGCCTACGGGCCTCGCCGGCCTCACGGCCAGCGTGAGCAGCCGCACCGTGGAGCCGGTGCTGGGCGGGGCGGCCGACTCGGTAGTCACCATCACGTTCTCTGATGGCAAGCTGCTGCGCCTGAGCAAGCGCCACGGCTTGCTCGAAGGGCCGTCGCTCGACAGCTACCTTAACGGCCGCTACTTCCGGCGCGCGCTCACGCTCTCGGCCCTGCCCGAGCGCGGCCTTGGCACTGCTCTCACTGGCTTCAAAGCTGTTTACGACTTTCAGCCCAGCGACGTGTTTCAGTACTCAAATATTACCTTGTGCGGCTCTAGTCAGCGCCAGGACAGCGTGTTGACGCGGCAGCTGAGCCGCACCGGCGACACCATCACGTATACCATGCAAACCTGGCTGATGGTAAATAATTCGGGTGGGCGCTACTGCACCGCGCAGCCCGGCACTACCTACTCCACTAGCGTTACCACGTTGCGCGTCAGCAGTGCTACGACGCCCAACGTTCTCACCAGCTACGTTTCTGGCATTGGGTACACGCAGCCTGTTTTGAGCAACGCGACTCAGTTCGGCAGCCGCCCTACCTACTATGTGTACGCAGCCACCAAATGTCCTTATATGAGCGCCGACAGCGCCGGTCTAGGGGGTGTTAACGGGTATGTGTACGACCGCTATGGTACTGGGTTGGGCCTCGTGTATCATATATATAATACCTCAGCTGGTGGAGCCTCCTATCTGGAAAGTACCACCCTCACGGCCTACCGCAAGGGCAGCCAGAGTTGGGGTACGTTCTTCCGGCCGACCGTGCCACTGGCGGGCCGCAGCGGGCAGGCGGCGGCCAACACCACGGCCTTCCCCAACCCATTCGGCGAAGGCCTCACGGTTGGGTTCACGCTGGCTCGCCCGCAGGCCGTGGGTATCAGCCTGCATGATGCGCTGGGCCGGGAGGTGCGCACCGTGCCCGCCGTGCCGCTGGGCGCCGGGGCGCAGCAGTTGCCCGTGCCCACCGCCGGCCTGCCAGCCGCCGTGTACACGCTCCACTTGCACCTAGCGGGCGAGGCGCGCAGCGAAGTGCTGCGGGTGATAAAAACCAACTAGGCGACCAGCCGCCCAAAAGCCGGGTATTCCACGGTCTGATTGGCTAGGTGGCTAAGTGCAACGTGGCCAATGCCCCGGCCGATGCCTAGGGCCAAGCTTACTCTTTAGTTGGGATAAACTAGTGGGTTTTAAGGCCGTTGGGCGCAACGCGCAGGGCGGCCCGGCCCGTATAGCCGGGTAGTTCACTCCCTACCTTTTCCTTTTCCCCATGGCCCAGCAAGTTGCGGTTACCCAAGACATCGTCAAGCTCCTTGAAAAAATCAAGGACGTGAAGTACACCACCCTCACCACCCTCGATGCCCACGGCCGCCTGCACGGCCGCCCCATGTACACCTGCGCGCCCGGCAACGACGGCGCGCTGTGGTTTTTCTCGGAGAAGGATGCCCAAAAAGTCGCCGAAATCCGGGCCAACGAGCAGGTTGGCCTCGGCTACGCCGACATCGACAACGCGGAGTACGTGACCATCGCCGGGGCGGCCTCGGTGACGGATGACCAGGAAAAAATCAAGGAATTGTGGCGCGAGGACTTCCGGGGCTTCTTCCCGAAGGGCACCGACGACCCCAACCTGACCCTTATCAAAGTAGAGATTGAGAGCGGCGAGTACTGGGACACGCCCGGCAACGTGCTGGTGCGCGCCTTCGCCTACCTCAAGGCCCGCACCACCGGCGAAAAGCACCAGCCCACGCCCGACGAGCAAGCCAAGGTGCAGGTCGGCGGGCCGCAGTAAAGCCCGGCATTTTGGCCTGTCTCGCTAACCCAGCCGCCGCTACCCTTGTAGCGGCGGCTGTCTTTTTAAGGGGGTGCCCGCCGCTTCTTACAACCTACGCTACCCGAATGAGGTACACCCGCCTAGTACCAGCCCGGCCCCGCGCCGGCGTTCTTCCTTATGATAAAGCACACCTATGACATGGGCGTGGTTGGCAACTGCGCCTTCCTGGCTCTCATCGGCACCGACACGGCCGTGCGCTGGCTCTGCTGGCCGCGCTTCGACAGCAGCTTCGTATTTGGCCCGCTGCTCGACGAGCAAAAGGGCGGCGAGTACAGCATTAAGCCCGCTACTTCGGAGTTTACCTCCGAGCAGCGCTACCTCACCAACACCAACGTGCTGAGCACGACCATCACCACCCCCGAGGGTAGCTACCGCGTCACCGACTTTGCGCCGCGCTTTTTGCAATACGAGCGGTATTACAAGCCGCTGATGCTCATTCGCAAGGTGGAGCCGCTGACGGGCGCGCCGCGCGTGCGCGTGGCCTGCCGCCCGGTGGGCCAGTACGGCGAGCAGGAGCTGACGCGCCGCCGCAGCTCGAACCACATCGCGTTCTTGGGGCTGGAGGAAGAAATTCGCCTCACCACCAACATCCCGCTCACCTACGTGCTCGATGAGGAGGATTTTGCCCTCAACGAAACCAAGTACCTCGTGCTCACCTACGGCGCGCCCTTGGAGGCGCCGCTGGAAAGCACGGCCGAGCGTTTTTTGCAGAACACCAACACCTACTGGCGCAACTGGGTGAAGAGCACCAGCATCGCCAATTTCCACCAGTCGGCCGTGATACGCTCGGCGCTGGCGCTCAAAATTCACCAGTACGAAGACACCGGGGCCATCATTGCGGCCAGCACCACCAGCTTGCCCGAGGCGCCCGGCAGCACCCGCAACTGGGACTACCGCTACTGCTGGATGCGCGACACGTACTACACGCTCACGGCCTTCAACAACATCGGCCACTTTGAGGAGATTGAGCGGTATTTTCAGTACATCCTCAATATTTCGACCAAGGTAGCGGGCAAGTACCAGCCGCTCTACGGCATCGGGGGGCAGGCCACGCTCACCGAAACCGAGCTGCCGCTGGCCGGCTACCTAGGCAACCAGCCGGTGCGCATCGGCAACGACGCCTACACCCACATCCAGAACGACGTGTACGGCCAGGTACTGGTGGCGCTGCTGCCGCTCTACACCGACTGCCGCTTCCGCGACCCCGAGCGCAGCGCGCCCATCGAGCTGGTAGAGGAGTGCCTGCGCCT
>JAKONR010000018.1 GCA_022701825.1 Hymenobacteraceae bacterium
GCCATTCCGCGGGCCTTTGCCCAGGGCAAGCGCCAGGTCGTGCAGTTTACGGGCATCGTGGCGAGCGGCGACAGCCTGCTGGGCGTGCCCGGCGCGTCGGTGTACGTGCCCAAGGCCGGCCGCGGCACTACCACCAACGCCTACGGCTACTTCTCGATGGCCGTGCTGGCCGGTGACAGCATCGTGATACGCTCGCTCGGCTACCGCAACCAGACTGTAATTATTCCAGCTGACTACCAGCGTCAAAGCTTCTCGGTTATCATCTCGCTCAAGGAAGATGCCGCCGTGCTGCCCGAGGTGCGGGTATTCCCGTACACTACCGAGCAGGCCTTCAAGCGCGCCTTTTTGGCCATGAAACCCGCCGGTACGGAAGGCTCGTCGGCCGCCGACAACCTGAACGCCGACCTGATGCGGAAGATTTACAACAGCCAGCCAATGGGCGCCACGGCCAACTTTCGCCAGACCATGTCGCAGCAGCAGTACAACTTCGACCGCCGCATGGGTACCGCGCCAAACCCCTACAGCAACAATCCCTTGCTGAATCCATTCAGCTGGCTACAGCTCATCAAACAGGTGAAAAACGGCGATTTGAAGAAGAAGGCAGGCGACGATTATTAAGCTTCGGCAGCTTTTACTACTAAAACCCCGGCTTGTAGCGCACGCTGCAAGCCGGGGTTTTTTGTGAGCCACGCTAGGTCTGGAGTTAGTAGACGCTGGCGGGCTGCCGCTTTGCTTATAGGAGCGTTTGCAGAGCGTTATTGCTGCTACCCATTAGGCTAGCGAGTATTCAGCATGGCTTGTACTACCGCTTGCGCACTGGCTAGCGCCGCCTCCACGGTGCCGGAATCAATGCCGTGGTGCAGCCCTTCGCCCGCAAAAAACAGCGTATCGGCCACCGGCGTGGCCAGCGCGGCGCGGGCCGCCTGGCTGCCCACCGTGGCGTAGGAATACGCGCCGTAGGCGTAGGGCTCGGTGCCCCAGTTTCGCACGTAGCTGGCGCGCAGCTGGGCTTGCAGCGTGGCGAGCGGAGTAGCCAGGAGCCCGGCCAGCGAGGCCAGCGACTGCGCCAGAATTGCTTCGTCAGAATCGGCTCGGTGGCGCTGGGCGGCGGGGCCGGCCAGCCAGCCGGTGAGCAGCGGGCGCGGGTCGGGCAGCTGCGTCCACCAGGTGGGCACAGGCGCGTCGGAGAGGAGAAACTCCATGTCGGGCAGCCGGTCTCGCCAGAAGTTTTCTTCAAACTCCAGCACAATTTTGATGACGGAACCGAAACCGAGCTGCGCGGCGGCGGCCCGGTGCGCCGGTAGCTCGGGCGTGAAGCGCAGGTAGCCGGATTGGTTTTCAGAGAGTTGCCACACGCCGAGCGGCACGGTACACAGCACTTGCCGGGCGCGGTAGCTGGTGCCAGCGGTAGTGACTACCTCTGCGTGGCCGGGCTGCCAGCGGATTTCGCGCACGGGCGCGCTTAGCTGCACCGTGGCCCCGGCCGCCTGGGCCTGCGCGGCCAGCCAGTGCAGCAGCGGGCCGTAGCCGCCCACGGGGCGCGGCGAGTCATCGACGCCGTCGGTGGCCCACTCCTCGCGCAGGGCCCAGGCGCTGGCGCGGCTGGGGTCGGCGGCGTCGTAGCCTTCGGTAAACTGGGTGGCCATGGCGCGCAGGGTGGCGTGCTCGTCGCCGGCAAACTCGCGGGCCAGAAAATCGGCCAGCGGCAGGTCGTGGTCGAGGGCTTGCAGTTTTTCGAGCAGTAGCGGCAGGTAGGCAAAAAAGGCTCTATCGTCCTGAACTTTGCCGTTGCGGATTTGGTACGTTTCGCCGGTTGTGTCCTGCCAGCCGATGCTGGCCTCGCGCAGCAGGCCGCGTGTGAGGGGCGCCTCGCCGTGGATAAACTCGGCCCCGGCCTCGATGGGCCGCGTGAAGCTGGGCGGCGTGAGCGTATGCGCCCGCCCCCCGAGGTAGGCGCGGGCTTCGAGTAGCCGCACCTGCTGGCCGGCACTGGCCAGTTGCCGCGCCGCCAGCAGCCCCGCCGCGCCCGCCCCGATGATAAGCACGTCAATCAAAGGTGATTGAGACACGGAGGCTGGGCTGAAATTATCAGGATTCATAGTCAAGGAAATACTTCTGGCTGTAAAAAATGGTCGAGCCAGCTTGGGGGTGGAAGGCAAGACTAGCAGCCGAATAACAACCGGACGCCCGGGCTTGCGCCCGCACTTTACGGAAATTTCATAACCAACCCCAGGGTTTTGGGGTAAAATAAAGGTGGCAGCTAATTGCCCCTAGTAGATTCTCATGGATACGAACCTTCCGGTAGCGGCGCAGCCGCGCGTGGTGATAGTAGGCGGCGGCTTTGGTGGGCTGCGGCTGGCGCAGGAACTGGCCGATGCGCCCGTGCAGGTGGTGATGGTAGACCGCAACAATTACCACAATTTTCAGCCCCTGCTCTACCAAGTAGCCACCGGTGCGCTGGAAGCCGACAGCATTGCCTACCCGGTACGCAAAATCTTCGCGGGGCAGAAGAATTTCTTCTTTCGCCTGGCCGACGTGCGGGGCGTGCGCCCGGCCGACAACGCCATCGAAACCAACCTCGGCGACATTCACTACGATTACCTGGTGCTGGCCACCGGCTCGCTCACCAATTTTTTCGGCATCGAGAGCATCGAGAAAAATGCAATGCAGATTAAAAGCATCCCCAATGCCTTGAATTTGCGCAGCTTTATCTTCCAGAACTTCGAGCAGGCGTTGCTCGAAAATGACCCCGAAAAGAAGCAGGCGCTGCTGAATATTGTGGTGGTGGGCGGTGGGCCCACGGGCGTCGAAATCAGTGGCTCGTTGGCCGAAATGCGCAAGCGCGTGCTGCCCGGCGACTATCCCGAGCTGGATTTGGGCAAAATGCAGATTTTCCTGGTCGAGGCCGGGCCGGCGCTGCTGGGGCCGATGTCGAAGAAGTCGCAGCAGGATGCCGAAGGCTACCTAAAGGAACTGGGCGTGAAGGTGCTAACGAATACCTCTATCAAAGGCCTCGAAAACGGCCGGGCGTATTACTCTGATACCGAATATATTCCGACCGAAAACCTAATTTGGGCCGCCGGTGTGAACGGCACCGCGCTGCCCGGCATACCCGCAGCGGCCGTGACGCGCAACAAGCGCGTGACTGTAAACCGCTGGAACCAAGTGGAGGGCGAAGCCAATATTTTCGCCATCGGCGACTTGGCCAACATGGTGACGGAAGACGCGCCCAAGGGCCTGCCCATGCTGGCCCCCGTGGCCCAGCAGCAGGCCGATTTGCTGGCCAAAAACATTGAGCGCCTGTTGAAAGGGGAGAAGCCCGAGGAATTTAACTACTTCGACAAGGGCGTGATGGCCATTGTGAGCCGCAACCGGGCCGTGGTGGACATGCCCAACGGCTGGCACTTCAAGGGCTTCCTAGGCTGGCTGTCGTGGCTGTTTATCCACCTCATCTTGCTGGTAGGCTTCCGCAACCGCATCGTGGCGCTGGTAACCTGGGCGTTCAGCTACTTCAGCTCGGGGCAGGCCTTACGCTTGATTATCCGGCCCTTCAATAAGCGAGACGTGAAGGACTCGACCGGCAAAAAAGCGGCCGAGCACGCCGCCGCTACGCTGGAATACAATGCTACGCCATCGGCGGTGCAGCGGCCGGCTACGGTCGGGTAGTCAAAGCTGTTGAAGCAGCAGGCATAAAAAAAGCCACCCAAACGGGTGGCTTTTTTTGCGAGATAGGTTTTCGCTTACAGCAAACCGCTTAGGAAGCCGGGCAAAATACCTAGCACCAGCGTAATAGCGGCCAGCAGCACCAGCGTGAACGACTGAAAGCCATCGACCACAATCGGGGCTTCGTTGCCCGGCTCAGCGGGACGCAGGTACATGGCAATGACGGGGCGCAGATAGTAGTAGATACCCACCATGCTCATCACTACGGCGAACACGACCAGCCAGATATTAACCGGGGCCACGGCCATGAAGATGAAGAACTTACCAAAAAAGCCGCCCGTGAGCGGAATGCCGCCCAGCGACAGCATGGCCACCGTGAGCACGAACGCCAGTAGCGGATTGGTGCGGGCCAGGCCGGCGAGACCAGCATAATCTTCGCGCTGGCGCTGGTCAGAGACTAGCTTGAGCACACCGAAGGCGGCTACCGTGGCCACCGAGTAGGCAAGGCTATAGAAGAAAATGCCCTGCGCGGCTGGGCCGCTGAGCTGGCCCTGGCCGGCCACGAGGCCGAGTAGCAGGTAGCCGGCGTGGCTTACGCTGGAGTAGGCCAACATGCGCTTGGCGCTGGTTTGCACGGCCGCGCCGATGTTGCCGAGCAGCAGCGTGAGCACGCACATGGCCGCGATGGTGGGCAGCCACACCGGGCTGGCGGCGGGCAGCGCTACTACCAGCAGCTTGAGGAAGGCGGCGAAACCGGCGGTTTTTACCACTGTGCTCATGAAGGCGGTGAAGAAGGTGGGCGTGCCTTCGTACACGTCGGGCGTCCAGAAGTGGAAGGGCGCGGCCGAAACCTTGAAGCCAATGCCGATGACCATCATCAGCACGCCCACGTAGAGCATAGGCAGCAGCGTCTGGTTGGCGGGCGCGGCGATGGCGGTGGCTACTTCGGAGAGCTGGAAGGTGCCGGTGGCGCCGTAGAGCAGCGCGATGCCGAAGAGCAGGATGCCAGTGGCAAACGCGCCTTGCAGGAAGTACTTAAGGGCGGCCTCGTTGGAGCGCACGTCGCGCTTGTTGGAGCCGGCCAGGCAGTACATGCTGATACTCAAGATTTCAATGCCCACGAAGAGCATGATGAGGTGGTTGTAGCTCACCATCATGATGGCCCCGACCAGCGAGAACAGCAGCAGCGAGTAGTACTCGGCGAGGTTGGGCTCGCCGGCCGCCACGTAGGAATTGGAGAAGGGCACCAGCAGCAGGGCCGTCAGCAGCACGATGCCGCTGAAGGCCACCGAGTAGTTGTCCACCGTCAGCATCTGGCTGATGTAAGGCGAGTCGAAAAGGCCGCCTAGGCTGCCGGCGTGGTTCCAGTCGAGCAGGTTGAGGCCAAAAACGAGGGCCAGCACCACCAGCACGAAGGGCAGCAGCGCCCGGTTGGAGCGCAGGAAGCCTAAGAACAGGTTGACGATGCCGAAGACGGAGAGTAGGACGATGGGGAGCATACTAGTTTGAGCTGTTGGCTGTCAGCTGCTAGCTGTTAGCGTACTGCTTTTATCAGCAAAGTATTATGACGGCGAGCAGACTGCTTTCACCGGATTTTTGAGAGCCGAAAAAGCTAACAGCTAGCAGCTGACAGCCAACAGCTCAAAATAAAACTACCGACTAACCAGCGTAAGGATGCCGCTGGTAACGGGTTCGGTGAGGTGCAGGAACGTACCAGGAAATAAGCCCAGCCAGAACACCAGCGCGATGAGCGGCACAAACATGAGCAGCTCGGTGCCGCTGAGGTCGGTGATGGTATCGGAGAAAGCCGAATCGGGCCCGAGCATGGCGCGCTGGTACATGCGCAGCAAGTACACAGCAGAGAAAATGATGGTGAGGCCGGCAATGGCGCCCGCCCAGGCGTTGAACTCGTACACGCCCTCTAGCAGCAGAAACTCGCCCACGAAGCCGCCCGTGAGCGGCAGGGCCACCGTACTCAGCAGCATGACCAGGAAGCACACCGACAGCAGCGGCGTGCGGCGGGTGAGGCCGCCCAGCTCGGCTAGCGAGCGGGTGCCGGTGCGGCGCTCGAGGGCGTCGGCCACCAGGAACATGCCCACCACGTTGACGCCGTGGGCCAGCATCTGCACTACCGCGCCTTGCAGGCCGATGGCTTTCAGCGAAAACACGCCGGCAATCATGAGGCCCACGTGCGAGAGCGACGAGTAGGCGATGAGCTTCTTCATGTCATCCTGCCGGATGGCGATGATGGCGCCGTACACGATACCGATGATGGCGAGCACCTCCACCAGCTGCTGCCACTGGCTCACGCCGAGGGGCAGCACCGGCAGCAGCCAGCGCAGGCAGCCGTAGATGCCCATTTTGAGCATGATGCCCGACAGCAGCATGGTAGCCGGGGCCGGCGACTCGGTGTAGGTATCGGGCTGCCAGGTGTGGAAGGGGAAGATGGGCATCTTCACGGCGAAGGCCGCGAACACCAGCCAGAACAGCCACGCCTGCTCCGAGGCGCTGAGCTTGAGGTTGTAGAACGCCTGCAAATCGGAGGAGTGCGCGGCCAGCGAGCCGGCGGCGGGGCCGGTTTGCAGGTACAAATACACGAAGCCGGCCAGCATAAACAGCGAGCCGATGATGGTGTATAAGAAGAACTTAAACGTAATCTGGATGCGGCGCTCGTGGCGGCTCCAAGCCCCGGCCAGGAAATAAATCGGAATCAGGGCCACTTCCCAGAAGAAGTAGAACACGAACGCATCCAAGGCCGTGAACACGCCGAGCAGGCCGGTTTGCATAAACAGCACCAGGGCGTAGAACGCGCCGGGGTTTTCGTACTCCTCGTGCCGGAAAGCAGTGAGCAGAATGATGGGCACCAGCACCGTGGTGAGCAGTACCAGCACCAGGCTCAGGCCATCGATACCCAGGTGGAAATTGATGCCCGC
>JAKONR010000040.1 GCA_022701825.1 Hymenobacteraceae bacterium
ACCATTCACCTAGAGCGGCCCGACCGCCAGGCGGTGCCCAGCAAGCCCGGCCAATACCTGACCCTGCTGGTGCCCTGCGACCCCGCCGGCAAGCGCCCCGAGCGCCGCGCCTACTCGCTCAGCAGCACGCCCGCCGAGGCCCCGCGCCTGTCCGTAACCGTGAAGCGTGTTTTGGGTGGCCTGGTGAGCAACTACCTGCTTGATACCGTGCAAGTAGGCCAGCAGTACGAAGTGCTGCCGCCGCTCGGCAACTTCGTGGTGCAGCCCAGCCCCAAGGCCGCCCGCTCGCTGGTGCTCATCGGGGCTGGCTCGGGCATCACGCCGCTCATGAGCATGCTAAAAGCCGTGCTGCGCGAAGAGCCACAGAGCCATGTGCTGCTCATCTACGGCAACCGCAACGAGGATTCCGTAATTTTCAAGCAGCAGCTCGCCGAGCTCGAAGCCGGCAGCCGGGGCCGCTTGCAAGTCGAGCATGTGTATAGCCAGCCGCTGCACGCCGCCGGCCCGCACCAGCACACGGGCCGCGTCAACCGCACCACGCTGCTGCGCATTCTGGAGCAGCGGCACCAGTTTCCGGCCCCGCAGGCCGAGTACTACATCTGCGGCCCCGAGGGCCTGATGACCGAGGCGCAGGCCGCGCTGGAGCTGCTGAATGTGCCCAGCAGCCGCGTGCGCCGCGAAAGCTTCGTGGCCGCCGCCGACTCGGCCGAGGCCGGCGACAGCCACGGCGACGTGCTGGCCGGCGCCGACGACGGCCCCGTGACCAGCCGCAGCGTTACCATCCAATACGAAGGCAGCGAGTACGTTATCGACGTGCCTACCGGCAAAACCATCCTCGACGCGGCCTTGGATGAGGACATCGACCTGCCGTACTCGTGCCAGGCCGGCCTCTGCACCGCCTGCCGCGGCAAGTGCCTCTCGGGCAAAATCCACCTCGACGAGCGCGAAGGCCTTTCCGACGCGGAAATCGCCAAGGGCTACATCCTGACGTGCGTGGCCCATCCGCTCACGGCCGATGTCGTGATTGAGATTGACTAATCGACGCACGGGCTTTTGACAGCAAAAAAGTAGCCTATGGCCCCGGCCACGGGCTATTTTTTTTTAAGCTTGACGGATGCTTCGCTTAACTTTTTGCGAAGAAATAATCTTGTATTAAGGAGGGCACCGGCCGTAGCTAACCGCTGAGGCCCCCAGGCCGTTCGCCGTCGGCCAACCTTATATTGCCCGGCGTAGCTTACTTTTCTGCCGAGCAGCAGCTGCACTGGCCTCCAGCCCACGAGCGAGCGCTGGGCACGGGTGCGCCGGCCATTCCTCTATCGTTTTGCGTACGTACTCTTTATGGTGATTTCTGAGCTTGATACCGCTGCCACCTCGGTGGCGACTGATACGGCGCGGCCGCCGCGTCATTATTTACCCGAAGAATTTTTTGTGACCGACTGGGCTACGCTCCAGCCTTTTTTTGAGGAGCTGCAAACCCGCGCCCTGCCCGACGCCGCTGCCCTGGAGCAGTGGCTGCTCGACCGCTCGGAGCTCGAAGCCATGCTGAGCGAGGACCTCGCGTGGCGCTACATCCGCATGACCTGCGACACGCAAGACGCGAGCCATGCCGAGGCGTTCCAGTTTTTCGTGCAGGAAATCGAGCCCCAAATAGCGCCCTACGACCACGCCCTCAACGAAAAGCTGCTGGCCGCGCCCAGCCTGCCCGCGCTCGATGAGGCGCGCTACGGCGTGTTTTTGCGCTCGGTACGCCGCGCCTCGGAAATTTACCGCGAAGAAAATATTGCCCTAAAAACCGAGATTTCGACCAAGCAGCAGCAGTATGCCGCCACCGTGGGCGCCATGACCGTGCAGCTCGATGGCGAAGAAATAACGCTGCCCCGCGCCGCCGACCGCCTTAAGAGCCTGTCGCGCCCCGTGCGCGAGCAGGCCTGGCGGGCCATTCAGGCGCGCCGCCTGCGCGACAGCCAGCCCTTGGACCAGCTCTTTACCGAGTTGGTGCAGCTGCGCCACCAAGTAGCCGTAAACGCGGGGTTTGCCAACTTCCGCGACTATATGTTTGCCGCGCTCGGGCGCTTCGACTACACGCCCGAGGACACGTTTAACTTCCACGCCGCTATTCGGGCCACGGTGGTGCCGCTCATCGACGAGTTTGACGAGGCGCGCCGCCAGGCGCTGGCGCTGCCCGAGCTGCGCCCCTGGGACCTCGACGTGGACCCCAGCGGCAAGCCGCCGCTCACGCCTTTCCGCACGGGCGAGGAGCTGCTGGAAAAGACCATCACGGTTTTTCACCGCCTCGACCCCTTTTTGGGCCAGTGCCTGGGCACCATGCGCCAGATGGGCCACCTCGACCTGGAAAGCCGCATTGGCAAGGCGCCCGGCGGCTACAACTACCCGCTCGATGAAACGGGCGTGCCGTTTATTTTTATGAACGCCACGTCGTCGCTGCGCGATGTGGTGACCATGCTGCACGAGGGCGGCCACGCCGTGCATTCGTTTCTCACGCGCCGCCTGCCCCTCTCGGCCGACAAGCACCCGCCGAGCGAGGTGGCCGAGCTGGCCTCGATGAGCATGGAGCTGATGAGCATGGACCACTGGGACGTGTTTTTCTCGGACCCCGCCGAGCTGCGCCGCGCCAAGCAAACGCACCTCGAAAGTGTGCTCGAAACCTTTCCCTGGGTCGCCACCATCGACAAATTCCAGCATTGGGTTTACGAAAACCCGGCACACACGGCCGCGCAGCGTCAGCAGCGCTGGACGCAGATTTTCCAGGATTTCAACCAGCGCAGCGTAAGCTGGCGCGGCCTCGAAGAATTTCGCCCGTACTTGTGGCAGAAGCAGTTGCACCTCTACGAAGTGCCGTTCTACTATATCGAGTACGCGCTGGCGCAGCTCGGGGCCATTGCCGTGTGGCGCAACTTCCGCCAGGACCCGGCCGCCGCGCTGGCCGGCTACCAGCGGGCGCTGGCGCTGGGCTACACCCGCCCCATTGGCGAGGTGTACGCGGCGGCCGGCATCCGCTTCGATTTCAGCACCGAATACCTGACCCAACTCGCTGATTTCGTGCGCGAGGAAATGGCTGCGCTGTAAAAATTTAAGCTGTTAGCTACTAGCTGCTGGCTGTTAGCTTTTTCGTTTGACGAGTAGCTAGCAGCCAATAGCCAGTAGCTAACAGCTTAAGACAGATGCTTGAAATTCCCGTTATCAACTCTTCGCGGCACCCGCTGCCCGCTTACCAAACCGAGCACGCTGCCGGCCTCGACCTGCTGGCCGACCTGCCGAATGGTTCTATCGAGCTTGGCCCACTGGAGCGAATGCTTATCCCCACCGGCCTCAGCATCGCGCTGCCCGTGGGCTACGAAGCGCAGGTGCGTCCGCGCAGCGGCCTGGCCTACAAGCACGGCATCGGCATCGTGAACAGCCCCGGCACCATCGATGCCGATTATCGCGGCGAGATTAAAGTGCTGCTGGTCAATCTGTCCAATGAGCCCTTCACCGTGCGCGACGGCGAGCGCATTGCCCAGCTGGTGGTGGCCCGCCACGAAACCATAGCCTGGCAGCCCACCGAAACCCTGAGCGAAACCACCCGCGGCGCGGGCGGCTACGGCAGCACGGGTAAATAATGACTAATGGGTAGCAACTAGTCACTAGTTGCTACCCATTAGTCATTAGACTTGTTCTGAATTAAAAAAACGAAAAACGGGTCATGCTGAACGCAGTGAAGCATGACCCTCGTTTACAAGACTTCTAATTTGGGAACAAGTCTAGCAATTAATGGTGTGCGGGGGCGGCGTGGATGAGGCCGCGCTGCTGGGCGATGATGTGGATATTGCCCCCGGCCGCGATGAGTTTTTGGCTTAGCTCGCGCAGCTTGTCGCCGAGGCCGGCGAAGCTGTGCAGGCTCAGGGCAGCCGTGGCGGTGAGGTGGCCGAGCTGGTAAAACGACTTGGCCATGGCCGGGAGGTCGTTGCTGCTAATGGCTTTATTGAGCACTTCGAGCTCTTGGGCTACGGGGCGCAGGGCGGGGTCGTTGCTGCTGCGCAGCTCGTTGAGCCAAGTGCCGAGGTGGCTCTGGCCGGCGCTGGCATCGTTGGTAAAGCCCGCGTTGGTGGCGGCAAACAAGCTCTGGATGCCGGCTTCGATTTCATTGAAATGATTCATAGGGGCAAAGTACGGAACGGCGCGCCGAAGGGCGAAGGCTCACGGGTAGTTTTGGGGGCAACTTTGCGCTCGCGGCCGTTTTAGCCGCCTTTTCCGCATGAACCTCGTTTCCCTTGCCGACATCGAGCAGGCGCGGCAGCGGCTGCTGGGCCTGGCCCGCCACCCGCCGCTGCTGCCCTTCGCCCTACCCGAGCTGCCCGGCGAAGCCGTGTGGCTGAAGCCCGAAAGCCTGCAACCCATCGGCTCGTTCAAAATTAGGGGCGCGGGCAACCGCATTATGGCCCTCACGGCCCAGGAGCGGGCGCGCGGCGTGCTGGCCTACAGCAGCGGCAACCACGCCCAGGGCGTGGCCTACGCCGCCCGCCAGCTGGGTATTCGGGCCACCATCATCATGCCTACCAATGCGCCCGAGGTCAAAATAGCGGCCACGCGGGCGCTCGGGGCCGAGGTGCTGCTCTACGACCCCGCCCACGAAAAGCGCGAAACTGTGGCCGCCCGCCTGCTGGCCCAGGCCGCGCACCCGCCCGTGCTAGTGCCGCCCTTCGACGATGCCTACGTAATAGCCGGGCAGGGTACCATCGGGCTCGAAATACTGGAAGATTTGCCCGAAGTGGAACTGGTGCTGGCTCCGGTGGGCGGCGGCGGGCTGCTGGGCGGCGTGGCCGCCGCGCTCAAGCTATTGAAGCCCAGCGTAAAAATAATTGGCGTTGAGCCCGAGCTGGCGGCCGATGCGCAGGCCTCGTTTCGGGCGGGGCGGGTGGTGGAGTGGGCCGCCGCCGACACCAACCGAACCCTGGCCGACGGCGTGCGTACCCTGGCCCTGAGCGAGCTGACGCTGGCGCACCTGCGCCAGTACGCCGACGATGTGGTGACCGTGAGCGAAGCCGAACTGCGCGCCGCCGCCCGCCGCCTGCTGCTCGAAGCCCGGCTGGTAGTGGAGCCCACGGCCGCCCTGCCGCTGGCCGCGCTGCTGCGCCACCGCGCCAGCCTGCCCGCTAGCCGGTATACCGTGCTCATCCTCAGCGGCGGCAACGCCGACCCGGCCACGCTGGCCGAGCTGCTGCGTGACTAATTTGCGAAGTGCGCTGAATTATATAGGCTTCGGCCGTTTCTTTGTGCCGTAGCGGCGCGGAAATTATACCTACTTTACACAGCCAAGTTCCCCCCCATTTACACCCTTTACCCCCAAACATGAAAATAATCGTTCCGATGGCCGGCATGGGCAAGCGCATGCGCCCCCACACGCTCACCGTCCCCAAGCCTCTGATTCCGATTGCCGGTAAACCCATCGTGCAGCGCCTGGTAGAAGACATCGCCAAAGTGTGCGGTGAACAAGTAGACGAAGTGGCCTTCATCATTGGCCGCTTCGGGGCTGAGGTGGAAAAAAGCCTGATTAAAATCGCGGAGTCGGTAGGCGCCAAAGGCACCATCTGCTACCAGGATGAGCCGCTGGGCACGGCCCACGCTATTTTGTGCGCCAAAGAATCGCTGACCGGCCCGCTGGTAGTGGCCTTCGCCGACACGCTGTTCAAGGCTGATTTTACGCTTGATAGCTCGGTGCCCGGCACCATCTGGGTGCAGAAAGTGGAAGACCCCAAGCCCTTTGGCGTGGTGAAGCTGAACGAGCAAGGCCAGATTACGGAGTTTGTGGAGAAGCCCGAAACCTTCGTGTCGGACCTCGCCATCATCGGCATCTACTACTTCCAGGACGGCGCCTACCTGCGCGACGAGCTGCAATACCTGCTCGACAACGACATCAAGGACAAAGGTGAGTACCAGCTCACTAACGCCCTTGAGAACATGAAGAATAAGGGCACCATCTTCGTGCCCGGCCAGGTAACCGAGTGGCTCGACTGCGGCAACAAAGACGCCACCGTGTTCACCAACCAGCGCTATCTCGAATACCTGAAAGAGCGCGGCGAAAACCTGGTGGCCGCGTCGGCCAAAATCACTAACTCGGTGATTATCGAGCCGGTGTACATTGGCGAAGACGCCGTGATTACCAACTCGGTAGTGGGCCCGCACGTGAGCGTGGGCAACAAGAGCAACGTGCGCGACTCGCGCGTGTCGAACTCCATCGTGCAAACCTCGGCTTCGGTGCTGAACGCCGCCATCAGCAATTCGATGATTGGCAACTTCGCCAGCGTGACCAGCAAAGCCGCTGACCTCAGCCTCGGCGATTATAACGTGCTGCAAGTGTGATTTTTTAGTACGTTTTGACGTTAATAGCGACGCGGCTCCCTGGCGGAGTCGCGTCGTTCGTCTTTATTCCCCCCTTACTTTCGCGCAGCAGGCCTCAGCCTGCCCGAATTAGCGTATGCGTCAAGTAGCTGTCAGTCTGCTGTTTTTGTTATTGGTTGGGTCGGCTGGCGCGGGCCAGGCGCAGCGGCGCGGCGCGCCGGCCGATAGCGCGGCCATCATCCGCAAGCCCACCAAGCTGAGTCGCCAGGAGCGGCGCGAGTTGGAGCGCCGCGCTGCCGAGGCCGAAAAGCAGCGCGCAGCCACGCCCGTGCTCACGGCCAAGGACAAAGAAGTGAGCGAGGCGCTATTTGTGGACGGCGTGAAATACATCACGCTCGAAGACTACCCCAAGGCCCTCGACCGCCTGCTGAAAGCCTATGCCTTGAGCCCCGGCAACGCCGCCGTAAACTACAAGCTGGCCGAGGCCAACCTGCTGAGCGGCAACCTGCGCGACGCCACCAACTACGCCCAGGCGGCCGTGCAGCTCGACCCCAAAAACGCCTATTATTACCTGCTGCTGGCGCAAACCCAGGCCAACCAAAAGCAATTTGACGCGGCTACTGCCACCTACGCCACGCTGGTGCGCGAGGTGCCCGGCACGGGCAATTATCTATTTCAACTGGCCGACTTGTACCTGGCCCAAAACAAGCTGCCTGAGGCGCTGAGCACGCTCGAAAAAGCGCAGCAGCAGTTTGGCGACCTCGACGAGATTTCCTTTAAAAAGCAGCAGATTTACCTCAAGCAGAACAACCTGCCGCTGGCTTTGAAAGAGGGCGAAAGCCTGATTGCGGCCAACCCTACCGAGCCGCGCTACGTGCTGGCCCAGGCCGAAATGTACGCGGCTAATAACCGCCTGCCCGACGCCATCCGGGTGGCCGAACAGGCCCTGCGCCTCGACCCCGGCAACGCCCAGGCCCACCTGATACTGGCCGAGGTGTACCGCCAGCAAAAGCAGGAGCCCGAGTCGCAGCAGCAACTGCGGCTGGCGTTTGAGAATCCGTCGCTCGACATCGACCAGGCGGTGCGGATACTGGTGGGCTACCTCAAGCAACTGCCTGACCCCAAAGTGAATGCCGTGGCCCTCG
>JAKONR010000049.1 GCA_022701825.1 Hymenobacteraceae bacterium
GCGTGCTGCGGCTGAACTGCCAGAACAGCACCTCGCCCCGAAACAGCACGAACGCCACCGCAAACAGCAGCGGCACGGCCACCAGCCGCTGCCCAAACCAAAAGAGCTGGCCCAGCTCGCGCGGGCGGGCCTGGGCGTGGGCAAAGCGGGCAAAAAAGAGCGGCAGCACCGTCCAGGCGTACATCATTACGGCATCGAGCCAGCGGTAGGCGGCGGCGTAGTAGCCCGCCTCCTGGGCCGACGACAGCCGCTCGAGCAGCACCATGTCCACGCGCTCGTTGATGCCGTAGAGCAGGGCGATAAAGGCAAATGGCAGGCTGCCGCGCAGCAGCTGCCCGGCCGGCCCACGCTGGGGCCAGCGGTGCGGCAGCCGCCCAAAAAGCCGCCCCAGCAGCCCCAAAAACAGCACGGCCGTGAAAGCCGCCGCCGCCAGCCGGCCGCCCACGTAGCTACTCAGGCTCAGCTTATTGGCTAGCAGCAGCACCAGCAGCAGGCCCAGCGCCAGCAGCTTTTCGAGCACCGAGAGTAGGGCGTCGGTGTTAAAGTGCTGGCGGGCCTGCACCAGGCCCCGCAAAAACAGGCCGTACTGCGTGAGCAGCAGGCTGCCGCCCACCGCCAGCAGCAGCAGCAGGTGCGGCCCCGAGTAGCCCAGCGCCGCGCCCAGGGCTAGCAGGGCCAGCAGCGCCGCGCCCGTGAGCAGCGCCCGCAGCGGCAGCAGCGTCGGAAAGTGCCGGTCGGCAAACGCGGGCTCGGCGGCCAGGCGCTGCACCGTAAACTGGGTGAGGCCCAGGTCGGTGAGCGTGGCCACGATGACGGCCAGGGCCGAAAAGGCCGCCAGCAGCCCAAACGTGGCGTGGCCCAGGCGGTTTTGCACCAGGTTTTCGACCACGAGCCAGCCCGGCTTCACGAGCAGGTTGAGCACCACGGCCAGGCTGATACTGCCAAAGAAGCGTTTGATAATTGAAAAGGAATAAGATGGATTTTACACGGAATGCGCAAAGGTAGAGCGGCGGGCGGCGGGTTATCTTTGCCGGCGACTGCCCTGGCCCGAGGCAATTTTTTGGGCTGCTAGTAGTTCTCGTTGCTATGTCGCCTACCTCTACGTTTGCTTTTTCGCTGGCCGGCCTGCGGGCCATTTTCGACCGTTGGAAATACCTCTTGGGGCTGGCCGCCGGGCTGGCGCTGGTCATCAGCACGGTGGTGGCCCTGCGCCTCGACAACATCTACAGCTCGACGGCCGTGTTCCTGCCCACCTCGCCCCAGAGTGCCGACCCCGACCGCCTCGTGGAGGGCTCGAAGCTGGAGCTGGGCGGCCGCACCGAAGACCTGGACCGCGTTATCTCCATCGGCGAGTCGCTGCCCGTGGCCGAGCTCATGGTGCGCCGCTTCAACCTGTACGCGCACTACAACCAGGGTGCGCCCGGCACCGACCAAGTCGAAAACCGCACCTTGCAGGAGTTTAGCTCCAACCTGAGCATCGTGCATAACGAGCGCGACGTGATTGAGCTCACCTTTCAGGACCGCGACAAGCAGCTGGCCGCCCGCGTGGCCAACGCGATGGTGGCTACCATCGACTCCATCAACCAGCAGCTGACGCTCGAAAACCGGCGCAACGTGCTGGAGCTGTACCGCCAGCGCTCGGCCAGCCTGGGCCGCCACTACGAGCAAACCCGGCAGGCGCTGCTGCGTGCCCGCCGCCGCTACGGCTTGTTTGGGCTCGAGCAGCAGGGCCGCTATCTGGCCAAGGCCGTGATTGAAACCGAGAAAGAATTGCGCGTAGCCGAGGGCGGCGGCCCCGGCAACGCGGCCGCGCTGCGCCGGGCCCTGCGCGGCCTCACCAGCGCCGACGGCGGCAACGTCATCAACCTCGAAAACTGGGTTCAGGGGGCCGACTCGGTGAACTTGGCCAGCACCCGCCTGGCCGACCTGCAATCGCGCTTTATCGCGGCCCGCGGGGCCTACGAGCAGGCCGAAACCTCGCTCGGCAGCCGCGTATCGTCGCTCTACCAGCTGCAAAAAGCCCAGCCCGCCACCCGCAAAAGCAAGCCCTTCCGCACGGTCATCATCCTGAGCTCAGTGGTGCTCACGCTGGTGATTTCAGTACTGGTAATATTGCTGCTGGAGCTGTGGCGCCGCCGGCCGGTGCTGGGATAGGGTTTTTAGAATAAGAGCAGTTTTAGGGCGATTGCCCTTGCGAGCGCAGCGAAGCAACCGCACCCGAACGGAATCCGAACGACCTTAAACCAGCTCGTCCTGATGCGATTGCTTCGCTGCGCTCGCAAGGACAGCCAACTTCAAATTATCCCCCCTACCCTCACACTCTCCTACCCTAAAAACCATGCGCCAACTCCTGCTTCGCCTGCGCCCGGCCGATACTGCCCAGTGGGTATTTGTCGGCTTTTTGGGCCTGCTGCTGGGGGGCGGGGCGCTGGCGGGGCTGCTGCGGCAGCCGGCGCTGCTGGTGCCCGCGCTGGCGCTGGTGGGCCTGGGGCTGGTGGTGGCCGAGTGGCGCTGGCTCTACTACGCCCTGTTTTTGACGTTGCCATTTTCGCGGGAGTTTCCGCTGGTGGGCGGGTTTATGATGGACGTGCCGTCCGAGCCGTTTATGCTGGCCCTCACGGCCTGCGTGCCGCTGGTGCTGCTGCTGGGGTGCGGCAGCCTGGCGCAGCTGCCCCGGCGCGAGTGGCAGCACCCGCTGCTGGTGCTGCCAGCGCTGCTGCTGCTGTGGTCGGCGGTCGAGGTCGGCTTTTCGGTTGCCACGCTCAAGTCCTTTAAGTACGTGCTGGCCAAGGTGTGGTACCTGGTGCCCTTTGTGCTGGGCACGCTGGTGCTGGTGCGCCGGCCGGCCGATTTCTGGCGGGTTTCGGGGTGCTACGTGGTGGGCGCGACTACGATATTGCTGCTGTGGGTGCTGCCGCGCCACTACCAGCACGGCTTCGATTTTGAGCACGTGAACCGGGCGGCGCGGCCCTATTTCCTCAACCACGTTATCTACGCCACCATGCTGGCCTTGCTGCTGCCGCTGGCGCTGGGCGTGGCGGCGCACGCCCGCGCCCGCTGGCAGCGCTACGCGTGGTGGGGCGCGGCGGGGCTGCTGTTTTTTGGCTTGCTCACCTCCTATACGCGGGCCTCGTGGCTGGCGCTGCCGGTGGCGGGCATTTACTACCTCGTCATGCGCTGGCGCCTCACGCGCTTGATGCTGGCGGGCGTGGCGCTGGTAGTGGTGGGGGCGGTCACGTACTTCGTGAGTGGCGATAATTTTATGCGCTTCGCGCCCGACTACGAAAAAACCGTGTGGCACGGCGGCAACCTCGAAGCCCACCTGGCCTCGACCTACAAGCTCGAAGACGTGTCGGGCATGGAGCGCGTGTACCGCTGGGTGGCCGCCGCCCGCATGATAGCCGACAAGCCCATCACGGGCAGCGGCCCTTCCACCTTTTACCCTGAATACAAGCGCTATACGGTATCCAGCTTTCGCACCTACGTGAGCGACAACCGCGAGCACTCGACCACCCACAACTACTTCTTGCTGACGCTGGCCGAGCAGGGCGTACCGGGCTTTTTGCTGTTTTGCGTGCTGGTGGGCACGGCGCTGCTCACCGCCGAGCGCCTCTACCACCGCAGCCTGCCCTACCCCGACATCCACCGCGTGGTGCTGGCGGCCACGCTCTCGCTGGTCATCATTATCTTCCACCTGTTTCTCAACGAGCTGGTCGAAGTCGACAAAATCGGCTCCATGTTCTTGGTCTTGCTGGCCGTGCTGGTGCGGGCCGGCAGCTGGGTAGCGGATAGTGAGACAGGGAAGGTACCCCACTCCCTCATTCCCTCACCGACTACTTCACCCGCAGACTCAGTAGCGTGATGTCGTCGGCGAACTTGGAGCCGTGGGTGTTGAAGCGGCGAATCTCGCTCATCAGCTCTTGGTGCAGGCGCGTCAGGGGCAGGTAGCAGTTGCGGGCGAGCAGGGCCAGCACGCCTTCTTCGCCATACTCATTATGCTGGTCGTCAAATACTTCGGTAAGGCCGTCGGTGTAGGCGAAGAGCAGCGAATGGTGCGGCACCCGCACCAGGCCCACCTTCAGCATGGGCAGCTCGGGCATGATGCCGAGCATAAAAGTGCCCTCGTGCAGGCGCTGCACGGGGCCACAGTCGGGCAGCAGCAGCGGGTCGTTGTGGCCGGCATTCACGTATTCGAGCACCTGGGTGCGGGGGTCGTAGAGGCCCAAAAAAGCCGTGATAAACTTTTCGCCGCCCGCGTTGGTAAATATCAGGTGATTAAGCTCGTGCACGATGCTGTCGAGCTTGATATTCTGGCGCAGCAGCGTGCGCAGCCCGGCCTGAAAGTTCGACATCAGCAGCGAGGCCGGCACGCCCTTGCCGCTCACGTCGGCCACGCACACCAGCAGGCGGCCGCCGGGCAGCTCCACCACGTCGTAGTAGTCGCCGCCTATCTCGGTGTGCGGCAGGTAGGTAGCGTGCACCGCGTAGGTGGCATTGTTGGGCAGGCGCTGCGGAAACAGCAGCTGCTGCACCTGCTGGGCAATCTCGATTTCGCGGCGCACGGCGGCCTCGGCCATCATCGACGCCTCGCGCTGCCGGGCTAGGCGGCGGTTGGCCACGGCCCCGAGCAGGATGTTGCTCAGCGTTTCGAGAAAGCCCATGGCGTCGTGCGTGACGTAGCCCGCCTGCGCCGCCCCGATAAATACGAACGCCTGCACGGCTTCGAGCTGGCGCACGGGCACCAGCAGCTCAAACCCCTGCCAGTCGGCCGGCAGGCCCAGCTCCGATACCGAGCACGGCCGCGTTTGGCAGTGCAGGGGCAGGCCGGCGGTGGCCAGGCTGGCCCCCACCCGCAGGCCGGTACCGAAGCTCACCTTTAGGCGAAACTGCTTGTCTTCCAGCACGTATAGCGCCAGCTTGCGCACGCCCAGCTGCCCGATAAGGGTAAACTGAAAAATCTTGTACAGGTCGGCCTCGTTGGCGTCGAGCGTGATGGCCTGGGTTATTTCCAACAGCGCCTGAAGCTCGCGCTCCTTAAAAAAGAGCCGCCTTTCGAGACCAGCCAGTTCAGCAGTTTGCGGCATAAAACGAGAGGCTAAAAAACCAGCGATTGGGGAACGAAACTAACTGTGCGCGCCCAAAAACAATGCGTTGCTGCTGCCAAAACCCGCACAAAACTACGACACGGCCGCCCGCTCGCGGGCATTCACTCAGCTTAGCTGGGTTTTAGGGTCGAAGGCATCGCGCAGGCCATTGCCCAGCAAATTAAAACTTAATACCAACAGACTGATGGCCAGGCCCGGCAGCAGCGTGAGCCACAGCCCCGCCTCGGTGCCGAGCAGGTCGTAGCCCTCCTTCACCATGAGGCCCCAGCTGGGGGCGGGCGGCTGCACGCCCAGGCCCAGAAAGCTCAGGCCGGCTTCGAGCAAGATGGCGGCGGCAAAATTACTGGTAGCCAGCACGATGAGCGGCCCACGCAGGTTGGGCAGCAGGTGCACGAAGATGAGCCGGCTGGTGGGCAGCCCCAGCACCCGCCCCGCCTCGATAAAGGTGGCCGAGCGCAGCCCCAGCACCTGCCCGCGCACCACCCGCGCCACATCGACCCACATCGTAAGACCCACGGCTACGAAGCTGACCCACACGCCTTTGCTATCCAGCGCCAGCGAAATGGCGATAACCAGCATAATACCCGGAATGCTCCACACCACGGTCATCAGGCCCAGCAAAACACTATCTAGCCAGCCGCCAAAATAGCCGGCCAGCGCGCCCACCACTACGCCCAGCACCAGCGAAATCAGCACCGCCACCAGCCCGATACCCAGCGAGATGCGCGTGCCCAGCAGCAGCCGGCTCAGCTCGTCGCGCCCGGCCTTGTCGGTGCCCAGCCAGTAGCGGCGGGTGATGGTTGGTGCCGGGTTTCTGGCTGCTGGTTGCTGGTTGTCGGTAGCAAAATCGGCTACCGCGTCTTTCAGCTGCGGGGGCTGGCCGTGCAGCCACACGTGCAGCACGCCCGCGGGCGGCGGGGCGTTGGGGTCGGGCACCTGCCGGATGGTAGCCACGAAGCCTGGCGGCTGCTTTTGCAGCTGCACGAGGCCGTTGTTGGCGTCGGGCGAATTATCCGGCAGCACCCAGTAGCCCAGCAGCGCCACCAGCGCGCACAGCCCAATAAAGACCAGCCCGGCCACGGCGGGGCGGTTGGCCCACAGGCGCTGGCGCACGTAGTAGCCCGGCGCGCGGGCCGGGGCGGGCGGCACCACCACGGCCGTATCGGGCGCGGCGGGCAGGGCGGCGGGCGCGGCAGCCATGGGGGCTAGCGGGTGTTGTGTTGGAGCAGGCCCTCCTTCGAGGCCAGGTAGCTGGCATCCTGGCCCAGCGCCCCAAACGAGGTGGGCTCGTAGGCCAGCTCGGTGTCGGGGTCGGGCCAGTAGTAGCGCACCAGGCCCTGCTCGAGCAGGCGGCCCAGCTGGGCTTGCAGCTCGGCGGCGGGCAGGCCGGTTTTTTCCAGCAGCACGCGAAAAGGGGTTACGAAGTACAGCTCGTCGAGCAAGTCAAATTCGGCGTCAGTCATTAGAAGAGTAAAGCGGGGCGCGGGGCGGGCAAAGGTAGCGGGGCGCCGGCCTCGGCGCCCGCTGTGCAAGTATAATCGGCGCCCGGCATAGTTGCGGCGGGTTTTGGGCCGGGCGCCGGGCCGGCTCAGCCCAGCCAGCATAGGCTGGCGATACCGCGGCAAAGCCGCTTTTTGGGCGGCCTAGCCGGGCCGGGCCAGCGGGGCTGATTTTAAAGCTCCGCCTCCTCGCCCCAAAGATTGGCTTATTCGTAGATAGGACAGCCTTCTAGCTAGCGGGCGCCAAGTGGCTAAAACATTGGCTTTAACTTGCAGTATGAAGTGTGTACTGAGCCGTTTTCTTTTCGTAGCAATTCTGGTTGTGCGCCTGGGGCCACCGGCCCACGCGGCGGCGCCCCAGCCTGATAGCCTGCGCTATACCACCAGCCAGTCGTTGGCAGTGCAATTGGGCCAGGCGCGCGTGCGCCTGGGGCAGCTGCACCAGGCACTGGCACGCACGCGCACCCAGCTGCGCACGGCCGAATACAACCGCCACCTGGCCTGGCTGAGCGCGGCGGCCCTGGCGGCCGGCTTGGTCATGACGCTGGGCCTGGCCACCTGGGCCAGCCGCCAGCGCCGCCGCCGCGCCGCCCACGAAGAGCTGCTGCGCACCCGCCTCGCCGCCGACCTGCACGACGAAGTAGGCACCCTGCTGGCCCGCGTGAGTATGCAGGCCGACCTGCTGCACCAGCAGCAGCCCGAGCCCAGCCCGGCCCTGGCCCGGCTGCTGGGCAACAGCCACGCCGCCGCCCGCACCATGCGCGACATCGTGTGGAGCACCGACGCGCAGGCCGGCACCGTGGGCGCGCTGCTCGACCGCATTCGCGACCACCTCGACCACACGGCCGCCCCGGCCGGCCTGCGCACGCGGCTGCGCGCCAACGGCCTGCGCGACGACCTGCCCCTGCCCTCCGAACTGCGCCAGCACCTCTACCTTGTTTTTAAGGAGGCGGTAACCAACGTGCTGCTGCACGCGCCCCAGGCCACTACTTTGGCCGTAACCCTGACGCACTACGCCGTAGCCAGCGACCTGGTGCTCACCATCGAAGACGACGGCCACCCGGCCACGGCGCCCGGCCGCAGCGGCGTGGGCCTGCGCACCATGCTGCTGCGGGCCTCCGCCCTGCGCGGCACGCTGGAGGCCGGCCCCCGGCGCGAAGGCGGCTTCCGGGTGCAGCTGCAGGTACCTTTTGGCTAGCCAAAAAGCTGGCTAAAAGACGGTCTTCAGGGCAGCGCCCTTCTAAAAGCGGTAGGGTAAAAGTTTAGTATCCAAATTTTTACCCTACCGCTTTTAATTTATAGGAATAAGGAAAGTGCCAGTGGCTAAGGCTTGGCCGCCTTTTGGCCGGCGGGCAGCGTGCTGGCGGCCAGCTTGCCGTAGATGAGGCGGCTGCTGGCGCGCACGGCCTCGGGCGCGATGCCGAGGCGCGCCACCACCTGCGCCTCGCTCAGGCCCTCCACGATGGCCTGCACCACCGCCCGCTCGTGGGCGCTCAGCCCGTCGGGCTGCGCACCAAAGTGGGCCAGCACCTTGCGGGCCACGGCGCGGCTCATGGGCGCACCGCCCTGGACTACGTCGCGCACGGCGGCTTTGAGCTCGGCCAGGGGGGTATTTTTGAGCAGGTAGCCGCTCGCGCCCTGGCACAGCGCCTGGTAAATGCGGTCGGCATCGTCGAACACGGTTTGCAGCACGATGGCGGTGTGCGGCAGCTGCTGCCGCAGCAGGGGCAGCCCCTCCACGCCGGGCGGGTTGCTATCGAGCAGCAGCACGTGCGGCGGGTGCAGCAGGGTGGGCAGCTCGGCCAGCAGCTGCTCCATCGACGGAGCCACTACCACGCACTCGAACTCGGGCTGTTGGCACAGGTAGCCGTGCAGCAGCTCGCGCACTTCAGAGTCGCCCTCTAGCAGGGCCAGGCGGATAAGAGACATGGGGAAGGTGGGTGGGAAGGGTGGGGAAGGATGGGTGCCGCCAGCCGCAGCCAGTGGCAAGAGCAATAATCCTAAGAAAGGCCGCCACCTACTGCAACTCCCGTGCCTATGGCGGCAGGCCACTCTACACCACCAATCAATTATCTGATAGATAGGCTATTATTTTTGTCGCAAGTTGCCTACGCTTGGCAGGGCGCGGGGCCTCAGCGCACCAGCCGGCCCTTCCAGCGGTAGCCCTGGGCGCGCTGCCCGGCCAGCCCCACGGCCAGGGCGTAGGGCGCGTAGAGCAGCTGCAAGGGTAGCAGCCACGCCAGCCAGCGCCGCCGCCGCAGCAGCCGCAGCGTGGGGGCCAGCAGCCAGGCATCGGCCCCCAGCTTGAGGGCCCAGCCCGCCGCCACCCCCGGCCCGAGCGCGGGCCAAACTACCGCCCCCACCAGCCCCGCGAATAGGCTCAGGTTGGTGCCCAGCACCAGCAGGGCCAGCTGGCGCGGGGCGGCGGTGCGGTAGTGCGGGTACTTGCTGGCCCAGCGCGTGCGCTGCCGCAGCAGCGCCCGCAGCGTGGCCGGCGCGGGCGTGTCGACCACGGCGCGTGTCTCGGCCAGAAAGCGCACGCCGGCCGGGTAGCGCTGGTGCATTTTGTGGAGCAAAAACTCGTCGTCGCCGCTGGCCACGCCGACATTGTCGGCGTAGCCGCCCACTTCGTGGAAGGTGGCGCGCCGAAAAGCCAGGTTGGCCCCGTTGCACATGGTGGGCCGGCCCCGCCCGATGCACGCCCCGCCCACGCCCACCAGCCCGGCAAATTCCAGCCCTAGCAGCCCATCAAACCACGCCCCGCCCGGCGTGAGCCGCACCGGCCCGCTGATGAAGTGGAGGAGTGGCGAAGTCGAGGAGTCGAGGAGGTCAGCGTAGGCTTGCAGCCAGCCGGGGGCGGGGCGGCAGTCGGCATCGGTGCACACCACCCAGGGCGCGCGGGCCTGGGCGATGGCGGCCGCCAAGGCAGCTTTTTTGCCCGTGGCGCCGGGCGGCAAAGCAAGCAGGCGCAGGCCATAAGGCGCGCTTTTGGCCGCTGCCCCCACCAGCGCGGCGGTACCGTCGGTGGAGTGGTCGTCGGCGATGAGCACTTCAAAGAGCGCCGGGGCCAGCGCCTGCTGGTGCAGGGCAGCCAGCAGGTGCGGCAGGGCAGCGGCCTCATCGCGGGCGGCGATGAGCACCGAAAAGAGCGGCGCGCCGGTGCGGCCCTCCGGCCCTGGCCCCAGCTCCCGCGCGGCGGGGCCAGGGCCAGAGGCACCCGCCCGCAGCCACGCCCACACCGCCGCGTACACCACCGGCATTACTACTAACAACCCGCCGATTATCAGCATACTAGCGCCCCACCCTCCCCTCGCGCAGCACCCGCAGGCCGGGCAGCCATAGCAGCCCCAGCGCGCTGGGCAGCGCGATATTTATCACCCACAGGCTAAGGCTGGCACTCAGCACCGGCAGCGCCGGCTGCCCCAAAAGGCCGAATAAATGGGTGGCCGACAGCTCGCGCACGCCCACGTCGGCCAAGGCATTGAGCGAGGGCACCAGCGACTTAAACAAAAACGTGCCCGCCACGGCCGCCAGCGCTGGCCCCGGCGCCGCCCGCACCCCATAGGCGTGCAGCAGCAAGAGAAACTGCCCGCAGAACACCGCGTAGCGCAGCCCCGAAATGCCCAGCACCGCGTGCAGCGTGCCCGCCGAATAGGTAGGCATAATGGCTAAATAGCGCCGAAACCGCCGCAGCGGCCTCACCAGCACCAGTAGGGCCAGCAGCAGCCGCGAGCGGTAGAGCGGCAGCAGGGCCAGCGCCCCGCCCAGCCCAAAAGCCAGCCCCACGCCCACCTGCGCGGCCGGGTAGCCACGGAGGTAAAACGCCAAAATAAAATACAGCAGCCCCGCCCCGCCCGCCAGCACGGTGGCCACCAGCTGCGCGTAGCGGCCCAAAAACACGGCTCCCACCGCATCGAGCCGGCGCCGGGCGTGCAGCTCCAGGATGCGGGCGGCGTAGTCGCCCACCCGGTTGGGGGTGGCAAAGCCCAGGGTGAGGCCCAGCAGCACGGCCCGCAGGCTGCGCCAGTACGAGTGGCTAGGCTCGAGGTGGCGCGCCAGGCGCTGCCACTTCCAGGCCTCCAGGCCCCAGTTGAGGGGCACCAGGGCCAGGGCGGCCAGCACCGGGCCGCGCCCGGCCCCGCTGAGGGTAGCCGCCACCAGCCGCCGCCAGGCCGCCGCCGTGTCGGGCGCCGCGAATACGGCATGGTAGAGCAGCCCGAGGGTCAGCAGCGTAATGCCGATTTTACCGAGCGTTACCCATAGCTTGCCGCGGCGCGGGGGCCGGGGCGGGCCGCCGGGGGCGTAACTTTGGGAGAGATGCCCGTTTCCCGTACCCTTCCCCCCGCCCCCTTGCAGCGGCTGCCCCCGGCCGAAAAAGTCATCATGGGCGTCGACCCCGGCACCCAGATTATGGGCTACGCCATCATTGAGGTGCGCGGGCAGCGAGTGAAGGTGCTCCAGTACGACGTTATCAACATGAAGGCGCTGGGCTCGAACCATGCCGTAAAGCTAAAGCGGATTTTCACGCGCATGCTGGAGTTGATAGACGAGTTTCTGCCCGACGAGCTGGCCATCGAGGCGCCCTTCTACGGCGTAAACGTGCAGAGTATGCTCAAGCTGGGCCGGGCGCAGGGCGTGGCCATCGCGGCGGCGCTCTCGCGCGATATTCCCTTCGTGGAGTACGCCCCCACCAAGGTCAAGCAGGCCGTGACGGGCTCGGGCTCGGCCGATAAGGAGCAGGTGGCCCGCATGTTGCGCCAAACCCTGGAGCTGCCGCCCATTGAGGAAGCGCCCAAGTTTCTGGACGCCACCGATGCGCTGGCCGTGGCCCTGTGCCACCACTACCAGCAGGGCAACAACGTGAAGGCGGGCGCCAAAAGCTGGGGTAAATTTTTGGAAGACAACCCCGGCCGCGCCCTGGCTGCCACCACCACCAAGCCCAAGAAGGCCGCTGCCAAAAAGCCGGCCTAGGGGCAGCGCTGGCTGCTGGCCGGCACGGGCGCCAAGCGGTACGCGCCCCCAGCGGCAACCGAGCGCCAAGGCGGCCTTTTGGCCCTTCACCAAGCCGATGGCCCTGTCTGACTAGAAATCCCGGCCATTAAAATAATTTATTCTTCATCTGGCAAGCCGGCTGGCTACTTTTGTTTTTACTAAATTATTATTTTACCCTTCTGCCTACCGCTTAGCTAGTAGTTATGATTTGCCGCGCTGCTTTTCTCACACTTCTTTCTGCTTGTACGCTGCTGGCTGGCCCTATCCATGCCATTGGCACCCGCCCCACTGCCCAGGGCACCCGCCCCGCGCCCCGGCCGGCCAGCCCGGTGCTGGCAGTAGCCGCCACCCCGGCCCCGGCGGTAGCCCTGCCCCAGCCCCCCACCGACCCGCGCACGGTAAGCGTGTCGGGCACCGTGCGCGGGGCCGATGGCCAGCCCCGCCCCGGCGTGAGCGTTTTCCCGACCACCAACCCCCGCCAACTGGCCGTCACCGACGCCAAGGGCGCGTTTAGCCTGCGGCTGCCCGCCACGGCCGGCACCGTGCGCTTGCAGGCCGATTATTTTGGGGTGGGCAGCAGCCGTTTTGAGGTCGATGGCCAGCACCCGCAGCCCGTCGACATCGTGCTGGGCCAGTAGCCTACTGCCCCCGCCCCGGCGCCTCTTCTCCTAGCCCGGGAAGGGGCGTTGTTTTGACCTTCGCCCCGGTGCAACGCTCGTCGGGCAGCGGCCGTAAGGCCAGTGCTTTATTAAGATTATTATTCCCGTCCCGTTATTTCTCTTTATGCTCTCTCTCACTGCCCCGGGGGCACCGGTTCCCACCGCCGCCCCCGCGCCCTTCGATACGCCCGAGCTAGCTGTGCCGCGCCCGCAAGCCATTTCTTTCGAAGCACTTGCCCAGATATCTGAGCACAACCCCAACCCCGTGCTGCGCCTCGACGCCAACGGCCGGCAGCTCTACGCCAACTTGGCCGCCCGCTGCCTGGGCCAGGGCCTGCCGCGCCGCGAGCAGGTGCGGGTGCGCCAGCAGCTGCGCACCGCCGCCCGCCTCGGGGCCATTGGCCAACCGCTGCGCGTGGGCGAGCGCTACTTTCAGCTGAGCACCATCGACACGCTGCCGCCGCCCGGCAGCATCACGCTGTACCTGGCCGAAACCACCGACCGCGTGCTCATCGAGCAGCAAATGGCCGAGCAGCAGGCCTTCATCAGCGAGATTTTGGCCACTATGCCCAACCTCGTTTTTGTGCGCGACGCGGCTGGCAACGTGGTGTTTGAAAACCACGCCACCACCGAGCTGCGCCGCCTCAGCGGCTACATGCACCCCACGGCGGCGCAGCCAGCCACCCCCACCCAAGAGCAGGAGCGCGCCAGCTACCACGCCCGCGATGCCCAGGTGCTAGCCACCGGCGAGTCACTGGCCGTCGAAAGCTCGGTCACGCTGGCTTCGGGCGAGCAGCGCTGCTTTTACACGGCGCGGCGGCGCCTTACCCGCGCCGATGGCACCCACCAGGTGCTGTGCGTGAGCACCGACATTACCGAGCGCCAGCGGGCCGAGCATCAGCTCACGCAGGCCAAGCAAGACGCCGAGGCCGCCGTGCAGGCCCGCGAAAACTTCCTGGCCAACATGAGCCACGAAATGCGCACGCCCCTGAATGGCGTGCTCGGCATGACGGCCCAGCTGGCCAAAACCGCCCTCGACGCCCGCCAGCAGGAGTTTGTGCGCACCATCCGGCACTCGGGCCAGCACCTGCTGGGCGTGATAAACGACGTGCTCGACATGGCCAAAATCACGTCGGGCAAGCTGGAGCTGGAGGAAAAAGCCTTCAACCTTTGCGACTCGATGGGCGAGGCCCTGCGCCCGTTTATCGCGCAGGCTCAGGAAAAGGGCATTCACTTTGCGGGCACGCCGCTGCGCACCACCTGCGCCTACCCCTGGGTGCTGGGCGACCCGCTGCGCCTCAACCAGATTCTTATCAACCTGGTTTCCAACGCCATCAAGTTTACCTCGCCCGGCGGGCGGGTCATTGTCATCGGCGAGCAGCTGGCCGAAACGGCTACCCAGCTCACCGTGCGCTTTAGCGTGCAGGACACTGGCATCGGCATCGCACCCGACAAGCAAGAGCTTATTTTTGAAGGCTTTACGCAGGCCTATGCCGACACGGCCCGCCTTTTTGGCGGCACGGGGCTGGGCCTCAGCATTTCGCGGGCGCTGGTGCAGCAGCTCGGTGGCCAGCTCACGCTGTGCAGCGAGGCGGGCCAGGGCAGCACGTTTGCCTTCACCCTCACCCTGCCAAAAGCCCCCGCGCCGGTGGTAGAGGCGCCGCTCGATGCCTACGACACCGGGGCGCTGCGCGGCCGCCACGTGCTGGTGGTCGAAGACAACGAGATAAACCGCACCGTGGCCCGGCTGCTGCTCGAAGGCTGGGGCGTGGTGGTAGATGAGGCCGAAGACGGTGCCGCCGGTGTGGCCCGTGTGCGCTACGAGCTGCCCTACGACGCCGTGCTGATGGACATCCAGATGCCGGGCCTCAACGGCATCGACGCCACGGCCGCTATTCGGGCCCTGCCCGACGCGCTGCGGGCGCACACGCCCATTATCGCGCTCACGGCCAATGCCTTCCGGGCCGACCGCGACCGCTACCTGGCCGCCGGCCTCGACGCCTGCCTCTCCAAGCCCTTCGAAGAAGAAGACGTGTACCGCACGCTGGTGAGCCTGCTGGCGCCCGTTTCTCCCGCCTACGACCTCACCAAGCTGCGCGCCCTGGCGCGGGGCCGCGAGGCGTTTGTGGTCAAAATCGTGCGCTCGTTTTTGCTGAATATGCCCGGTAGCGTGGCCGAGCTTACCGCGCAGGCCGCCGCCGGCCAGTGGGCCGAAGCCGCCAAAACCGTGCACCACATCAAGCCCAGCCTCGAATCATTGGGCATTCAGCACGTGGCGGCCGCCGTGCAGCTGCTCGAAAACGCCACGCCCGCCGACTATGCCCAGCTGCCCGCTGCCGTGGCCCAGCTCAAGGCCCAGGTGCAGCGCGCCCTCGAAGCCCTGCCCGGCGAGCTAGGTAATGAGTAACCAACAGTGCGCAAGCCACTTACCCGGCCTGCGCACTGTTGACTGCTCAGTGCTCATTCCTAGCTACAGGCTGCGCAGGTTCTTGTTAAATTCTTCCTGGTACGACTTGCCTACCGGCACTTCATACGGCCCGAGCTTGAGCATGTAGTCTTCCACGGCCTCGATGCGCTGCATATTCACGATGTATGAGCGGTGCACCCGCAAGAAGTGGTCGAAGGGCAGGCGCTCGGCTAAGCTCTTGAGCGTTAGGTACACAATGTGCTTGTGGGTGGGCGTCACGAGCACCGAGTAGGTCGAAAGCGCCTCAATGTAGAGCACGTCGTCGAAGTCAACTTTAATCGTGCGGGTGCCCACTTTCACGAATAGCTCGGTGCCGACCGCCGCCTTGGCGGGGGTGCTCGGGGCGGCGGGCCGGGCCGCCGGGCGGCTGGCCAGCACCTTGGCAATGGCCTGGCTGAAGCGGGCAAACTCCACCGGCTTTACCAGGTAGTCAACGGCTTGCAGCTCAAAAGCCGCCACCGCGAAGGTGCGGTGCGTGGTGACGAGCACAATGGCCGGCGCGGGCGCGGGCAGCAATTTGGCCAGCTCCAGCCCCGAGAGGTTGGGCATTTCAACGTCGAGCAGCAGCAAATCGCACTGCCCACCCTGCCGAAAAAAGTGTAGCGCCTCGACTCCGCCCGGCAGCGACGCTACCAGTGTGAGCTCGGGCGTGAGGTCAACCAAGTGCTCCAGGGTCAGGCGATTAATTTCGTTGTCATCGACAATAACGCAAGTAAGCGAGGCAGTAGAAATAGGCATAGATAGGGATATTTTTTAGCTAGCAACACAAAGCTTACGATGCCGCCCAAAATTCGGATTTTAGGTTTAATGTCCTAAAAATACGCGGGCCCGGCTGCCCCGGCGCCACCACGCGGCCAACCGCGGCCGCCGCCCGCTTACCTTACTCAGTAGTTCGCTCAACCTCAAGCCAGCCGGCTCACACCACGATTTCGCCGCGCAGATACGTCACGGCGTAGCCGCCAATATCGACGCGGTCGCCGCGCAGGCGGCACCAGAGCTCGCCGCCCCGCGCCGACTCTTGCCGGGCAAACAGCTCGGTCTTGCCCAGCTTGGCGGCCCAAAACGGGATGAGCGTGCTGTGCGCCGAGCCCGTAACGGGGTCTTCGGGCACGCCTACTTCGGGGGCGAAAAAGCGCGATACGAAGTCGACGCCCGCGCCGCCCGGCGCGGTGGCTATCAGCCCGATATAGCCCAGCTCGGCCAGTGCCGCGAAGTCGGGCCGCAGGGCCAGCACCTCCTCGGCGCTGCCGAACTCGACCACCAAATCGCGGGAGGCCAGCACGGCCAGCGGCGCGGCCGCGCCCGGCCCCAGCGAAGGCCGCAACGCCGCCGGGTACTGCGCCACGGCCAGCGGCTGCGGTGGCCGGCTCGGAAAATCGAGCACCAGGCGGCCATCGGCCTCGCGGCACACGCGCAGCGGCCCACTTTGGCTCTGAAAAATAATTTCGGGCTTCGTGAAGCCGCGCTCGGTAAACAGTACGTGGGCGGTGGCCAGCGTGGCGTGGCCGCAGAGGTCAATCTCGAACGTGGGCGTAAACCAGCGCAGATGAAAATCGGCCTCCTCACCGACTAAAGGCACAAAAAAGGCAGTCTCGGCCAGGTTATTTTCGGCCGCGATGTGCTGCATGGTTTCGGCGGGCAGCCACTCGGGCAGCGGGCACACGGCGGCCGGGTTGCCGGCAAACGGGCGGCGCGCAAAGGCATCGACCTGGTAAATGGGAATGGGCATGGGCGAAAGGAAGCGATTTGGGCTCCGGCAGCGAAAGTACTTCGCCGGCCTGCGCACAGCCTGCGCTACCAGCCCCCTGGCCCTTGCGCCCCCCCCCCACCCAGCGGGGCACGCACCCACACAAAAAAGCCCCGCTGATGCATCAGCGGGGCTTTTCTTGCAAAGAAGCAACTCGTTACACGAGCGATACTTTTACGGCGTTCGGGCCTTTTTTGCCCTGGGCTACTTCAAACTGCACTTTGTCGTTCTCACGGATTTCGTCGATGAGGTCGGTTACGTGTACGAAAACGTCCTG